>JANNPR010001133.1:0-4091 GCA_031400345.1 Planctomycetota bacterium
TATTGTTCTTTTTTTTTTTGTCTTTTTAAAAACCTAATAAAAAAAGATTGGCGGCTTTTTTTATGGGTTTTATTATTTATGCAAAAACGACTCTGGTCGCGACAGCTCAACACGACACCAACGTTTATATGAGTGCTCGGAATATCGACGGTGTGACCATTTCTCGAGTGGCGGATTTGAATGCCTTGACCGTGTTGCGGCCTCGACAAGTGTTGGTCACGAAAGCGGCTTTAGATTCCATTCGCGAGCGAGCCACTGCAGACAAGGGCGCCTCTGCAGACAAGGGCGCCACTGCAGACAAGGGCGAATGATCGCAAACATTATGGTAAGTAAGTGGATGGGGAGACGGTCTCATGGCTGAAGAAAACGAGCAGGCTGTAGCGGAGCAGGCTGTAGCGGAGCAGGCTGTAGCGGAGCAGGGTGGTTTGACCTTGGAGCCGCACGAGGTGCTCATGCGACCGCTGGTAACCGAAAAGGGCGTCCACCGCTCGACTCGTAACAACCAGTACGCCTTTGAGGTAAATCCACTGGCGACCAAGGAAGTTGTGCGGCAGGCGGTGGAGCAGCTGTTCAATGTGCGTGTGGAAAAGGTTCGAACGCAAAACCGTCGCGGAAAAGAACGCCGCCATCGTTTTCGTGTAGGCAGGACCAAGTCCTGGAAGAAGGCAATCGTTACTTTGCATCCGGACGACAAGATTAACTTTTTCTAGTCGCTTATCGCAGGCCGCTGTTGTGCATGATCTGAAGGACTAAGCATGGGTATTCGCCATTACAATCCGACCTCCGCAGGACGCCGCGGCGCTAGCGTTAGTGATTTCGCCGAATTGACCAGCGGCGCCGTGCCGGAGAAGGCATTGCTTCGCCGAGCGAAGAAAAAGGGGGGGCGAAATAATCAGGGCGTTATTACGTCTCGCCACCGTGGTGGTGGTCACAAGCGGATGTACCGCATGATCGACTTTCTGCGTGATAAAGATGGCATCCCGGCTACCGTTTCCTCCATTCAGTACGATCCGAATCGCACTGCACGTATCGCCTTACTCGTATATGCGGATGGCGATAAGCGTTACATACTCGCACCCGACGGTTTGAAGGTTGGGGCAAAATTGGAAAGTGGTGCCGACGCGGCTCCGGTGATGGGGAATTGCCTGCCGTTGCGGAATATGCCTCTGGGAGTGGCGATCCATGGCATCGAATTGCTGCCCGGCCAAGGTGCCCGTTTGTGCCGCAGCGCCGGGACCAACGCTACCCTCCTAGCTCGCGAAGCAACCTGGGCGCAAATTGTTTTGCCGAGCGGCGAAATTAGGCGCATTCCGGCTACCTGCCGTGCCACCATCGGCAAAGTAGGAAACGCGGATCATATGAACGTAAAGATCGGTAAGGCCGGTCGCAATCGATGGCTGGGCCGCCGGCCTCATGTCCGCGGGACCGCAATGAATCCGATCGATCACCCGCATGGTGGTGGCGAAGGACGAACGAAGGGGGGGCGGCATCCCGTAAGCCCGACCGGCGTGTTGGCAAAAGGTGGGGCAACTCGCAAGCGTCGTAAGCCATCGAACTCGGCCATCCTGCGGCGCCGCAAGTCGCGCCGGTATGGTCAACTGCGTTTACCGGGTCGTTAAGGCACTGGATTGATAAAACACCGAGTCGTTATAGCAAAGCACCAAATCACAACCTGCAGTGGGAATTAGGGCTGGACTCATCCTATGAGCCGTTCACGAAAAAAAGGGCCGTTTGTCGACTTTAAGCTGTATCGCAAGGTGCAGCTGCAGATGTCATCCGGCGTCAAAGATCCAATTAAAACGTGGGCACGTGCCTGCATGATCGTTCCCGAGTTCGTAGGAATTACGTTCTTGGTGCATAACGGCAGACAGCACACGAAGGTTTTTATTACCGAAGACATGGTGGGACATCGACTAGGGGAATTTTCTCCAACTCGTACGTTTCGGGGCCATGGCGGCAAAGCTTCTAAGGCACCTGCCGGCGCTGGCAAGGGCTGAGAAATGGCTCATCAAACATAGTCCGGTGGGAACAACAGTCCGGTAGAAAACTGGGCCGGTAGAAAACTAGTCCGGTAGAAGAAATAGTCCGGCAGAAGAAATAGTCCGGTTAGAAAAACTAGTCCGGCAGACTGCGGAACTAGGTTATAGGAAGACGTGATAGCATGGCATTTAAAGCGTCACTTCGTTACGCTCGGATAAGCGCCCGCAAGGTGCGATTGTTGGCCGATATGGTCCGCGGCCGGTTCGCGGACGAAGCCTTAGATATTTTGAAATACCAACCGCAACGCGGCGCTCGGATGTTGGAGAAGGTTCTCCGCAGTGCCATTGGTAACGCCCAAGATCCGGATCAGAACCCGGGTCGCACGGTGCGGCTGGATAATTTGGTGGTCGTCGATGCCCGAGTAGATGGCGGACCCATGTTCAAGCGGATTCGCCCTGTGTCGCGCGGTATGGCGTACATGATTAAGCGACGTTCGGCCCACATCCTGGTGACTTTGGAAGACATCAACGAATTGTCGTAACGAGTATTTACGAGTAGTAGGTTTTTCGATTCCTCGAGGCCGTTTAAGACAGCGAGTTCAGTCATATGGGACAGAAGGTAAATCCGATTGGATTCCGGACTGGCATAATGATCGGCTGGAAGAGTCGCTGGTACGCATCCAAACAAGAATTTTCGAAGCTGCTGATCGAGGATTTTAAGGTTCGCAAGTTCATTAAGAATCATCCTCAAAAGACTCAATATCGAAACGCAGGTATTGATCGAATAGAAATTGAGCGAACCCGGGACGAGGTCAAAGTGATTTTGCACGTCGCCAGGCCTGGTTTGATCATTGGAAAGAAGGGCCAAGAGGTTGAAATCCTGCAGGAAGAACTGCAGAACCTGATTGGTCGACGAGTGAATTTAAAGATCGAGGAAATTGCACGTCCCGAGATCATGGCCCAGTTGGTTGCCGAGGAAATTGCTCAGCAGCTGGCCAAACGTTCCAGCTTCCGCCGGACGATGAAGCGTGCGATCGAGCAGACGATGGATGCCGGAGCCAAAGGAATCAAGATTCAGTTGTCTGGTCGTTTGGGTGGTTCGGAAATGGCCCGATGCGAGAAGCAGGGTGCCGGATCGATTCCGTTAAGTACTCTGCGGGCCAAAATTGATTACGGCTTCACTGAAGCCGCAACAGCCCAAGGAAATATTGGGGTCCAAGTCTGGGTGAATCAAGGCACATACGAAGGAGAGTCCAGCGATGGCGTTGATGCCCAAGCGAGTCAAGCACCGAAAAAGCCAAAGAGGACGTATAAAAGGTAATGCCACTCGTGGCAACCGCGTCGTGTTTGGTGATTTTGGTTTACAGGCGACTCAAGGTGGATGGGTTCGAGCACAAACGATCGAAGCCGGACGTATTGCAGCGCAGCAGTATGTACGCGGTGAAGGGCGATTGTACATCCGGATTTTTCCGCACAAATCGATAACGGGGAAGCCATTGGAAGTGCGTATGGGAAGTGGAAAAGGCGAACCCGAGGCCTGGGTGGCTGTGATCAAGCCGGGGACCATGATGTATGAGCTCGGCGGCGTCACGGAAGATCAGGCGCGTTTGTGCTTTGCTCGATTGGCTCACAAAATGCCGCTGCGAGTTCGTTTTGTGCGACGGCGACCGATCTAGCTATTTTGAGGTTCCGACAGCGGTATTGGTAACAGCGGTATTGGTAACATTGATTGAAGCCGTGGTTGGCAGCTGAGGTGACAAAGAAAATGAAAGCGAACGAATTGCGGGAGATGAGCGACGAGCAGCTGCAACTGTCGCTCAACGAGTGCACGCAAATCCTGTTCAAACTGCGAATGCAGTCGCAGACTGAGCGATTGGATGCCCCGACGGAACTAACGAAACAGCGGCGACTCATTGCCCGAATTAAAACCGTCCAAAGAGAACGCAACCTCGCTAAAGTCACCGCGCCGGCAGTTTGAAGCAAGCTACTAAGAAGAACAGATGTAGTAGGCACACACCGTGTGGCCTTAACGCCCACCGAGTGTTCCTAAAAACACCAGAACAACAAGAACAAGTGGAGATTATAACGGGAGTGAAAAAAGCCAAAAAGAGT
>JANNPR010000638.1:0-3487 GCA_031400345.1 Planctomycetota bacterium
GTCCACTCGTCGTTGGTGTAGCTGCCATAGTCGGCCTGTTGATCGGCATCACTGGATGGGTACGACCCAATGCGATAAAACCTGTGTTCTTCGCATTAACCTTAATTGCCACACCCATTGGAATGGTCATTGGCGAACTGGCAATGTTTCTGATCTACGTAGGAGTGTTCTTACCGATCGGAATCGCTTTTAAAATCGCGAGACGCGACGCTTTGGATCGACAATTCAATCGGCGAGCGACGACGTACTGGCAGCCTAAAAAACAGCCTCGTAGTGCCGAAAGCTATTACCACCAATCCTAGACGGCGTGGCCAGTAAGACTTGCCTTCCTAGAGGAAAACAACTCGTGTCGCAACCACAAGATTCAACCATGAAAGCGCCTAAGAGCGAATTTGAAAAAGCAGGCGAGGCAAAGCAACTGTCGCTCGTGCAGGAGTTTGTGCTATTCATCAGGGAGAACAAGAAATGGTGGTTGATCCCAATAGTTCTTGTACTCTCTTTGGTTGGGCTGCTAATCGTTCTTGGTTCGACGGGAGCTGCGCCCTTCATTTATACCCTGTTTTAGCACAGGGCCTGTAGACTCGATGTGACAATCACAACTGGGTCAATTTATCGATGAAAGTCACCACTGTCCCGGATTAACTATATCCTCTCAGGTGACCGGAAATCGTTCTCGTGAGTGAGAACCGAATGTGACTAGGAATACTGACAAGAGTATAGCAACTCTCAAGTTTGTTTTACTCACTTTCTGCCTGTTCGTCGCCCTCGCCATTATCATCCAAGACTTTAGTGGCTTTATACCTTCTTGTGTATTCAACAGAGGGCGAGGAATTTACTACGCCTGTTCCGTCGCGTCGTTAGTATTCTTGTTGACAATCAGCGGCTTCATCCTACTTGCTCGAACGCGTCGCAGTGTCTTTTATGTCCTGGTACTGTTAATTTTTACCCCGCTTGCCGAAATCACCGTGCGGCTTGTGGATACATTCTTGATTAACCGGCCCTCGGGACTCGTCGGGCACTATTACAATCGTGAGTCAGTTTTCCTGATGCGGCCTAATTCGGCTAACTCATTCGGGTTTAACGAGGGATACGATTACACCAAGGCGATCCCGGAGAACACCACAAGAATCCTGTTCCTCGGTGACTCGTATACGTTTGGATCTGGCAGCACTCGCGACCGATCCTATTGCGAGATGGTAGAGCAGTACTTGAATCGCCATAGTGGACGGCAGTTTGAAGTGGTCAACGCGGGCGTGCCCGGATACTCGCCGTACGACTCTTATGAGTTATTGCAGCATTTGAGGAAGTCGGGGTATGAGTATGACGCCGTGGTGTTTTCGTTGTATTTGCAGAACGATCTTACGGACGACATTCAAAACACTTACCGCAAAGTCGTCGGAGGGATGATCCAGCGCTTTCCGGAAAATTTGATCTTGGAATACTTTCATCCGCTCAATAGCTATTTATTTCGCTATGCCATCGTCATCAAAACATTGGCTGCGGAACGACTTGCCAGCGGACAACGTAACACACCACAGCAATTAACGGGCGAACCACAGAGCTCAAGAAACGATGAATTCCTAGTAAGCCCCATTCTCATGGAGCGGGTCGAGACTAACTACGCGCCAACGGCGACACCCAATTATGACAAGGTCTTGGCTGCGATCAGGGGATTGGCACAAGAGGCTCATGCGCCTTGTTTCGTTGCAATTTTTCCCGATCAATGCGTGACCGATCCGGTGACCAAAGAGTATGTGATGCAACGAATTGACAAAAGTCGCTACGATTTTACCGTTTATCAACAGTGGATTCGCGATAGCTTACAACCGTTTGTGGTCATCGATCTATCACCGATCCTCCATGACTGTGACCGTTGCTACAAGAGCGATGACACTCATCTTAATGATACCGGGAATCGGGTGGCCGGAGAGGCGGTGGCCAAATACTTATTAACGCACGAATTCTTCTCGCCTTGAACAGGGGCATGGAACTCGGCCAAAAAACGAGTCGGGTGGCGTTACATCGTATCAGAATGGTGTCGAACGCAATCTGACTTCCACGTCCATGAGCAAGCCGCGAATGTTGACCTTCGGGGGTTGGCAAGATACTCTCGACAATAGGACTAGCTCTGTGTAGTTCCTGTCTGTTGCCTGCGCGCAAGCCCGCATACGTCTGAGGCGGCGGCATCCTTTGCGTGGTTCGGCCAACTTGTGAAGAAGAAATATACGTCCGTCATCAGGGGAAAAGAAATGGGCTTTCGTAAGATCAAAATCGGTACGGTAGAACTACTACTTTGCGTACCGGATGGGATGGCGAAAAAGATCCGGACGTTGGGTGGTCTACTTAAGAGTTCGGCCACGGATACGGACTCAAATGGCGCGCCTCATACTTCACAGGTTTTTAGCAAGGGAGATGGATCTCCCGAAGCCGAGCGAATTTATCAACGGATCCGCGAGATAAAATGGTGGTACCATTCAATCGATCTCGGGCACGGCGTTGTTACTCCTGGTGGATTCGACCACCGGCCCTATCTCGCGCATTATCCCATTCCGCAGGATCTTTCGGGCAAACGAGTCCTGGATGTGGCGACATTTGACGGCTTCTGGGCCTTTGAACTGGAGCGGCGGGGTGCGTCCGATGTAGTTGCCATTGACCTCGATAGCTTTGACATGCTTGATCTTCCTCCGAGTGTTCGATCCAAGAGATCCTCCGGAGGCTTGGATTTGTCGCGGAAACCGGGAGAAGGCTTTCAGCTGTGTCGAGATATCTTAGGATCTAAGGTGCGCCGCGAGGTGTTGAGTGTCTACGACTTGTCGCCTGAGCGTTTGGGGAAGTTTGATTTCGTGTTTGTTGGGGACTTGATGTTACATTTGCAGAATCCGATGAAAGCTCTGCAGAATATTTGTAGTGTCACCCAAGGTTCGGCAGCAGTTGTTGAAGTTTATGATCCCGCCCTTCCCGGCAAGCTCATGGAATATGAGGGGGGAGTTTCCGATTGCGTCTGGTGGAGGATGAGTTATGGCAGCCTGGAGCAGATCGTGCAGGACGCTGGATTCGCAAGGGTAGAGTGTGTCGACAAATTTGCCGTAGGGCAAAGCGGAGAAAAGCCCTGGCTGTGGCACGCGGCCTTTCGCTGCACGTCCGCATAAACGGTCTGTATTTCCGGATTCTGGCCTGTGGATCCGGATTCAAATCTTAACAGACTCGTTCCACTTCTATCGATTCTCAGAGGCCGCAGGGGGTCTACATACACTTTTGAATTTAGGAATGCTGCTATTATTATTAACTACCCACATTTTTCGGTGGCCAATGCAGAGAAATTGTGAGCTGGCGGCCCGCTAGTTCAAAGAAAACCGCAAACAGGTCGGCTGATGTGCCGTTTTAAGGGTGAGTCATTCGCATGAGTCGGGTCAGCATTATCATCGCAACCTACAACTTCGAACACTACATTGGCGAAGCGATTTCCAGCGTTCTCAATCAAACCTTC
>JANNPR010001150.1:0-8571 GCA_031400345.1 Planctomycetota bacterium
GATTGTTCATCCGCATGTCGCCCCAGGCAATCGAAAAGACATGTGATCGCATCTCACAAGAGATGACGAAACTTACGCGAGCCGGCCGTGCTCCCGTTTTGCTCGTCAGCCCGCAGATTCGTCCCGGGCTAAAGCAAATCACCTCGGCCCATTTGCCGCGCCTGGTGGTCCTTAGTTTTAACGAAGTTCCGCGCGACACCAAAATCGAATCAATGGGAATTGTCACCGACGCGACCTCAGCTAAAGGGTAAGGGAAAGTTGTAGTTCATGGATCTTCGAACCTATCGCGCCAACTCGATGCAAGAAGCATTGCGGCTCGTACGCCGGGAGCTAGGTCCCGACGCGTCCGTATTGCACACTCGCGAACTAAACGCGGGTTTGTTGGGGTGGCTGGGCGCCACACGGCAGGTCGAGGTCGTGGCATCTTGTGAAGTTGCGGTCCCAAGTCGGTTGCCAGAGTCACTTCCGCGGCCCAACTCCGCAAAACGCACGACACCCATTCTGGACCTTGCTTCCGCGAGCAATGAGCTCCTTCTGCCGCCGGCACACCAATTCGACTATCGAGCGAAGTTCCGCGACGACTTGCAAGCTCTCAGCGACGACTCACATTCCACATTGGACAGCCTCTCGAGAAAAAACGATCGTCCCCGGCGGCAAGATTCTCTAGACGCGCAGAATCGTCTGCTAGACCACCTTCGTTCCTTACAGTTCAACAGTGAACTTGCCAACGAGCTCGTCGATCGGGTATGTGATTCTTTATCGATCGAGGATTGGAAGAATCCGGCACGAGTCGAATTGCGGTTGTTGCAGGTTCTGGAGAACGAGATTCCTATCAGAACACCCATCCGAGTCGTGCCCTCTGAACGCTCCATCGTGGCGCTCGTGGGACCCACAGGTGTAGGGAAGACTACCACGATTGCCAAGCTGGCGGCGACTTTCCATCTCAAGGAAAAACAGCGAGTCGGTTTGATTACCGTTGACACTTATCGAATTGCCGCTGTGGAACAATTACGAACTTACGCACAAATCATTGATTTGCCCATGGAGGTCGTCGCGACCCCGCGCGAAATGCAAAGAGCCATTGCTCGTTTAGCAGACTGCGATCTGATTTTGCTGGATACTGCGGGCCGTAGCCCTCGGGATGACCTGAAAATTCAAGAGCTGAAATCGATTCTGGCCGAGGCGCAAGCACATGAAGTACATCTGGTGCTAAGTTCGGTCGCGAGTGAAACCAGCATTCTGCAGGCAGCGCAACGTTTCGCCGATCTCGGAGCTACCTCATTGGTGCTCACGAAGCTCGATGAGGCCACGGGCCTCGGCGGGCTCATTCCTCTGTTCCGTAAGTGCGGTCTGGCATTGTCCTACGTGACCTCTGGTCAAGATGTGCCGAATGACCTCACTCCGGCAGACCCACGCAAGCTTGCCAGGCGAATGCTACGCGCGGATGATACTCATCCATAGAAAACTTTTCGACGTTCGAATCGATGTACCAGGCTCCGGACCGCACCGCTAAAACTATTGAAAATGCGTGACCAAGCGACCGATCTAAGAAAGCTCGTTTTGCAGTCGATGAGAGAATCGTCGGCCAAGGCCACGCCTGCGCCTCGGCTAGTCGCCATGTCGGGCGCACAGGATGGCGTGGGAGTTACTACTCTGGCGATCAACTTATCCATCGCATTGGCCATCCAAGGCGCTCGCGTTGTCTTAGTCGATGCCGATCAGCAGCGCCTGGAAGTAGCAGTACAGCTTGGGCTGATAGAAGCCCAGCGACCGGATCTGATATCTTCCCGAGTGGATATCCATGAGGTGCTCGTCCGCGGACCTGCCGGAGTTCTGGTGCTACCGGGCCTATGGAAACCAGAAACGGCCCAGAGCATATCGGGCGTCGTCCAACACCGATTGATCCATCAACTTCAAAAGCTGGGGCGGCACGCTGATCTGGTGCTGCTCGACCTGGGGTGTGGAACAGCGCCGATCGTCAATCGCTTTTGGGAAGCGGCCGACAGTGTCCTGTTAGTTACTTCAGCGGACGCCGTTTCCGTTATGAATGCTTATGCAACGATTAAGCGATTTCACTCACCAGCTCGCACGGTACCCATACATCTCGTGGTAAACGAGGTGGATTCTGCCGAAATGGCGGACGATGTCTTCTGTCGAGTGGATCAATCGTGTCAAAAATTTCTGGGTCTTTGTGTGGAGTTCCTTGGACATCTGCCGGCGGAGAGCCGCTTGACCTCGACCACCGTCGCACCGCCGCCATTCTTGTTGCGATGGCCGCAGAGTGACTTTGCCAAAGGCATTGAACGGCTGGCGGCAACGTTGAATTCGTACGAGCGACAAGCGCGGGCTAGACCTCCTGCGGCGTAATTATAAAAACGAAGATTCTAATTAAACCATAGACGTCGAACTACCGATAAATGGAAGGCGCGCCGAATTGTTAAGTCGAGTTAAGTTGAAACAGTTAAACAAGATTTGCGGCGCCACCAGGGTGCCATGTGGGCCGTGCGTATGCTGGAATACTAGGTTCACTCGCATTTGCAACAATAATCTGTCGCGCCATTTTAACTGGTGGCTCGACCGAGTCCGCGCTAGGCTTGGCTAGTTATAGTACTTTTGCGTTCGCGTCGATCGGCTGGTTGGCCGGTACGATTGCGGAACAAACTTTGAATGAGGCAGTGCGGTTGCGATTTGAAAAAGAAATGAAAGCCAGCGAGAAAGAGAATGTAGAACGGGCACAGCGAGCGTCAGCGACCGCTGCCCGGACATAAAGGGGGAGAGAAACCCCTGACAAGAGACTGCACAAGACAGGGCGATGTAAGGCAAGGTTCGCCTTGCGGAAATATCCCACCCGGTACGAACGGATTCGTAAATAAGACAGTATGGAACATCGCCAATCACGGAGGATTGCATGTCCACGATCGAAGTAAGCGTCGTTGCCGAAGAACTTGATATCCACGAAGTTTGGCGAATATACAAAACCGATCTCTCGCGCACCGAGCTGCGCAATCGCCTCGTCGAGGAATACCTACCCCTGGTCCGTTACAACGGAGAACGGATTTGGGCGCGATTGCCAGAAGGCGTAGATCTTGACGACCTCGTGTCGGCAGGCGTTTTCGGCCTAATGGACGCGATCGATGCATTCGATCTCACTCGCGGCGTCAAGTTCGAGACCTATTGCGTTCCACGAATTCGTGGAGCCATGCTCGACGAATTGCGGACCATGGACTGGGTACCGCGATTGGTACGCTCCAAGGCCAGTAAACTGAATGAAGCTACGAAAACGATGGAAGCTCGCCTGGGGCGACATCCGTCCGTTCACGAGTTGGCTTCACATATGGAACTGCGTGTCGATGAGCTGGAAAAAATGCAGGTCGAAGCCAGCGCCGTCAATTTAATCAGCCTGAACAAAAAATGGTACGAGACGGATAGTTATAAAGACGTCCGCGAGATCGATATCCTCGAAGACAAAAAGGGCGAGGACCCGACTCGGCGTATTCAGCGCGGCGATCTCATGCGGTTAGTCACCAAAGGCCTGAACCGCAACGAGCGACTGATCATCATTCTGTACTACTACGAAGAGCTGACCATGAAAGAAATTGGGGCCACACTGGACCTCAGCGAGAGCCGGGTTAGCCAAATGCACAGTAGCATCGTGCAACGACTCCAGCTACAGCTATGCCGCCGTCGTCCAGAATTCGGAACGTGAGAGGAGTCGGCAGTCGGCAGTCGGCAGTCGGCAGTGGGATTTTTTGCCATCGAGCTTGCGCGACACAAACGCCATCCGGCTTGCCCGGGTGGTTTAACGGCCTCTGCACTACTTGAAGCCGAGGGCGGTAAAGATCAAATCATTGTCGCGCTGCATTGGCCGAACGTGGGATAGGCATCCTGCCTGTCGTGATATGCACAAGATGTGGCACACGCATAGGAGAATTTGCCGCTCGTCACTGTATACGTCATACAGCTTCAAGTAGTGCAAAAGCCGTTAAACCACCCTGGCAAGCAGGATGGCGTTTGGGCCTACTCCGCCTCCAGCACTCGACCTAAGACGGCATCCTGACAGATGCCTGCAAATTCCGTGTATAGATCCGTGTTGCTCGGTGGCCAAAATACGCCGTCTAGAATACGCCGAGCAACGTGGACGGCAGTAGCGTGGGCGACAGTCAAGTCTGCTTCTGTCCATTCCGCGATGATACAGCCGACTCGTGCGATGTCTTTGGGCAAAACAATATAACCAAGCTGTACGGGCTCGGGGATATCCAACGCGCGAGCCAACGTTCGATACAGGGGTAATTGCAGGTCCACCCAATCGCCCGATCGTTGATGTGTTTGCTTAGGCGTCTTCAGCGAGTCTGATGTCTTGTAGTCGAAAATGATCCACTCGCCGGTCCGCAGATTGCGATCAATCCGATCTATGCGACCTCGCAATTGTAATGAACGGTCATCGACCTGCAATTTTGGAAGCCGATTAAATTGGCTGACTTCCGTTTGATGAATGACCCATCCCTGACTCGACCAGTCGGCCTGCCATTCGGCGAATGCCTGGAAGCGTGATGCTAACTGCAATAGTTGGACATCCACCGCTGGCATTCGATCCGAACCGAATTTCTCGAGAGCGAGTTCCTCAAGCGCAGAACTCAGGTAGCGTTGGATTTCGGCAGAGTCCGTCGACTGACGAATGGAGTTCTGGCCAAAGCGCTCGAGCACAAGATGGACTAAGTTGCCGAATGCCATGGCATCCATCTCATCCACATCATCGCTAATCGACTCCAATCCCAATATGTGTCTTAGATAAAACCGATAGGGGCACTCCAAGTAAGTTCGAAATGCAGTGACGCTCACCGATTCGATTGGCTTTGAGAGCGGTAAGGGACGAGGCACCGCGATCGGAGATTTTTGCTTGGGCAGGCGATGGTCATCGGCAGGATCTCCGAGCTGTCGGGCGTTGCCTTGAGCAAAGAACGTCAGCACTCGCTTCGTGAGCGTATCGTCATCACAAGCAAACAATAGCCGACTGGGAATCAATGGGTAATGCTCGATATCGTGGCGGCCAACGATCAGCGTCAAACTCTCCTTGGATGCTAACAGCACCTGCAACGCATAGGCATCTCGCGCATAGCGTCGCAGGTTGTCCGCCAAGCCTAGTTGCCGACGCAGCCCATTCGGCAGAAATAGATCAGAGTTTTGGTAACTGGGTATGATTCCGTCGTTGAAGGAAGTAACCATCAATGCCGGAGCGGTATCGAGGGGCAACTCCAACCACCCTAACATTTCGATGGCGTCGGGTTGAGCAGGCGAACCAATCTCACGGCCAGAAAGTTGGTCCAATAAAAGCTGGATGGCATCCCTCGAGCCCATAACAGGCGCCAATTCACTGGGCACCGATTGGTATTCCATCAATGCTTGCCGCACCTGCTGTAACGCCTGCGAAAGATAATACCCTTCGTCGCTGTGCGGTTGTAGCTCACGCGCTTCATAGAACGCGGTTAGCACCTGAGAGATTCGTGTTGCCCACTCGCCTAAAGGCAGCTTCCCCGTCACTTGAATGGGCTGAAGCGCTTGGGATAGCCATCGATGGATTTGCGGCAGCAATCGTATTTGGTTCTTGTCGCCCAACCATTCTCCTAGACGATGCTGCAAATGCTCAGCGCGATACTCGTCCAACTGCGGCAGCCAGTCCTCACCTCCGCTGCGCGATAGTAGCCAATCGTATACGTGCGGATGTCGGACAAGGCTGCCAAAATCTCGGAAGTGATATCCATCGACGTAAGAGGATATTGCTTCCAACAGCTTGATGGGAGCAGTGTCGGTGAGTTTCTGACCCACTACCCATCGCGACTTGATATCCGAGGCCGACAATCGACGTTCTAAGGCAGGCAGCAATCGATCATCGGGAATACCGATAACGACTTCGTCCGTGCGATATTTGCCTTGATACGAAGCGAGGAGGTCCAGCACTACGTCCGCCTGCTCGGCAGCATCGCTGGCAATGTGCACTTGATCCGCCGCGATGGAAATATCGGCATCTCGCCAGCAATCTGGAATCAGACATCCATGTTCATCAAAGCGATCTGCGAATTCGATCGGCGCTACCACGATGGGAAAAACATGGTCGCCTACTTGGTCCAGCATGCGACGCGCTAACCGACTTAAATCTACTGCACCAATCAGCACAATGTCCCGATCCGTTCGACACTCGTGACGCTCTACAGCAACTCGCCGCGCGGTTTGTACATCCCACAACCCCAAGCTATCTAATGTCCGTAAATAGCCCTTTTGGACTTCCCCAAGCGCATACCAGCGACTTTGCTCATCGAACCCGGCTATTGCACTTCCTTTGATTGCCACGTCGTCGAAATCTAATGCTTCGGCACCTAACTCACGGTGCAATTTCCACAACATCTGGGCCAAATCCATCCAGCCGCGGAGATCCTGTTCCGTGGGAATCTTAGGAATCACGTGATCGAGTTGCCGGCGATCCGTTCCGCGTAGAGCAGAAATCCAGGCGAACAGCTGAGTCAGGTTATTAGCGAATGGGCGTTTGGCGTGATACAGCTGTTCCGGAAAGACACTTACGGTTTCTACGATTGGCGGCAGCAGAGTTAGCGATTCCGAATGCGCATGGTGGAGGAGCAGATCTAACAGGCGTCGACCAGCCCGGCTGCCAGGGACGACAATGATCGCACGGTCCATGTCTAAAAGACTGCCACGTCGGTATCGATTGCTAAGATGCTTTACCGCAGTGGGTAACGCCGGCAGCTGCCAGTCGATGAATTCCGGAGTGTTTATCAAATTCGTTTAGCGTGTCGCCGTTTTTTGAGCTGGTACTTTGGCTGCGGCCTTGTCGGAGAGAAAGCTGGTTATGGGCCCATGGTGGCCCGAGAAATACGCAGCATTCAGTGATGATATCCGTACGTTGTGCCCTGTCAAACAGAATGCTCAACCGTTAGTGAAGTCCAGGCTTTCGCCTGTCGACTCGCTCTGGCCTGCGCATGACGTGTAATTAACGGTATTCGGGTCGTAGGCGCAATATACGACCCACCCTAGAAGCAGAGACACGTCACTTGTTGGATTCAGACAACCGGAATTAAAGCCATGTCACAATCTCTTTCCCGCGTGTAGTTGCACATTGTGCCGCAGCCCTCCCAAACGAAGCCGCGGTCTATTTCGGCCTCGTTTTTCCGCCGATGGAGTGACAGGCTTGTGCTCGGCCGAGGATGGGATTGTTTGACGTTTACCCAGTGCGGCGCTCGCGGCTAACGCCGCGATCTTGCACTGGGCTGGATGATCTGCTGGGGCTTCGCCCCGAATACAGGAACGTCCATCCTGCTTACAAGCACAACGCTGTCGCAATTCTGTCGAGGAACAAAAATAGGATGAATGCAATTTTATCGACAGGACCAAACTGCGCGACCCAGACTCGCTCTATTCACCAGTTCGCCTGGCGGGAACGGTAGGCTGCGCGGCGAGTACGGGTCCTGCCGGCATTCCCGTGTCAGGAGCGAATGCTGGGGGCGGCGTTGTAAGCTGCTTAAGCTCGTTCACTTTCCGGGCAAACCGGAAGGGGTCCAAGTGGCGTTGTCCCGTTCGAATTCCAGTTAACCCTTCTTCCCCCAAGGTGGCGGAAGGTTTTTACCAGGCGGCTTTGACTTACCAGCGCCCGGGGACTTACCAGCGCCCGGGGACTTATCAGCGCCCGGGGGATTCGAAGGCGGTAGTTTCCCGGCGGGCGGCTTGTCGTGCTTCACTTTGATCGATCGGCCCGGAGCAACGCTGGGTTTCTTTCCACTCGGCGGTGAGCCCCCTTCGCCCTCCCAATCCGATACTTCTGGCGGGAGAGCTGGCGGTTTAAGTCCAACGGGTTGCCCTTTTCGTTCTGTCGGTCGTTTTGCCATACGGCAATTCTGGCGCGCCGCGACACGATTGGCAAGGCGTAAAGTTGAGACAGAAGCGGAGCGCCTACTTCAAGATGGTGAATCGGGGTGCCACTGTTTGAAACGCGACGCAGTCTGCTTTGAGAAAGACATTATGTTGCGTTTCAAACAGTGTTGACCTGAAAAATGGACTGATTTGCACCTGAAGACTATTCCGTTTCCAGCCCGCTGGACGATTCACACTCTGTCAATGCACGGGTACACTCTCAGGCCGGCCGGGGACGATACCTTGGCGATTCCGATGCGAAACAAGCTCGGCACAGATGCTGATCGCAATTTCCGGCACGGTTTGTGAGCCAATATCCAGCCCCACCGGCGCGAACACACGCGTTAAGGAATCCGGCGAGATCCCCTCAGATAAAAGGTCTTCGAAAATCAGTTTAATCTTGCGACGACTACCGATGAGACCAACATATCGGGCGCCTCGCTCGGCCAAAAAATACAGCGCCCGTTCGTCATGGTTGTGCCCTCGAGTTACGATCAAGCAGTAGGTATTGGGCGTTATTTCCAACTCAGGCAGAACCTGATCGATCGGTCCCGACAGAAGTTGTTGGGCCTTGGGGAAGCGGTCTCGGCTGACATACTCGGCCCGATCGTCGACTACCCACACGTCAAAGTCCAGGTCGGCGGCCATTTCGGC
>JANNPR010001151.1:0-2263 GCA_031400345.1 Planctomycetota bacterium
AGTTCCGTCCGGATCCGTGATGCGGAGTAAGTTGCCGGCTGCATCGTATTCCAGACGAGTGATTCGGCCGCCAGGATCGGTGATCGAACTAATTTTGCCACCGGACGTAGCAAAGATCGTCTCCAAACCAACGGGATCCACAATCTTGCTCAGCAATCCCGCAGAATCGTAGTGGTAGAGCGTCGCATTGCCATTGCGATCGCGTATGCTTGACAGTCGTTGGGACGCATCAAAGCTGTATACCGACTGATACTTTGTGGTCAATCGGAACGTTCCGGAAGGCAGTTTCTCCAATGTGGAAAACTCTCCCGGCGGTGAAAGGTATCCGCTTGCCGCGGTCGTCGGCGGGTCGAACAGCTTTTCGGTTCCATTTCCGTCAATCCATAGAACGGACCCGTCCGAGTTTTCCACTAAGCTAACGAGCCCTGCGATGCTCCAGCCGCTGCCAAACGAGCTTGCGACACCATTTATGTGAAGCAAATCTCCAGGCACATCGCTTGATGAGCCGATATACCCGCGGCTTCCGGCAAAGCCAAGTACTCCCGCCTGGAACGTGTAATCGTATTTGCCTGACGGCTGATCCGTCAGATCTATTTGTAATCCAGCATCGATCGGACCTCGACCGTTTGGCAATCGCCAAAAGTGTTCACCGCCAGTTAGGTTATCGGTCCCGCCTGCATGACCCGGTACTTGAAATTGGAAATCACCGCGAGCTACAGAAAGTTTGGCAACAAGTCGCAAGGCGTCAGGGACGGAATAGATTGCCGGATCAACGTCGTTGAAACCGACATGTACGATCGGCCTCGGGTCGGCACGTAGTGAATCGTAGACTAATCGCACGTTACGACTCATGCCTAGCGATTGGTAGGAGGCCGTGTCATGCAATTCGATTAAGGCGCCAGAGTGGAACTCCACTTCAGAGGTCAAAGGTCACGTGAAGCCGGAACCGTTGCCGACTTCGGGTGACTCGTTGGCGTTTGTAAAGGGGCAATTGGGATTCGCTGGAGAAGGGGTAGGCGGGGGTGGTTGGTTGCCAAAGAAATGCCAGCTGGAATTACGCACCCCGCCTTCCACAGTATTGACGACGCCCCCGTCCGCACTGACTTTTCCAAGCCCCACCTTTTCAAATTGTCCCGAGACCGGGTTAATCGACCACAAATCCATAACGGTGCCAGGCGCGTAGCCCCCTAGGTTGGGAAGCGATAGCGGAGCGGGTTGTGCGAATTGCATCTCACCCGGTTGAATGGTGACTACCAAATCGGGGCGAAGATTTGCCGGCAATGCCGCTGGCGTGAATTCGCTCGGCACTTGGGTCATGCTCAAGATACCGGTGAATAGCGTGCCTTGCTGGTTCATTAACGTGCCAGCTTCCACGAACACGGATGCACCGGGAATGGCGGAAGTGCTGACCAAAGTGTCTTGACCCGGGTCAATCGCGCTCCCGGATGACACATCCAGGGCCGGAAGAAAAATGGGTCGCTCGATTACGTTATTGACCTTCGCCAACACATCCCGATTCAACAGAAACGGTAGCTTCTCAGCAATAAAGGGGTACACCAAGGGTCCAGGGAACAATTCGCCTCGAATTTTGATGGTGTCACTCACGATCGGACCCGATCCGAGGTCGAGTACAAAGGAACCATCTGCTGCGGTAAAACCCTGAACGGCGCCCACCTCGATAGGCATGTTCGCCAGCGGCTGGCCGTTGACCTGCAACACGAAACCTGATATCCGCGTCGTGGTAACGGGATCGGCGACTACATTCAGCGTTGCCTGCTGCGTCGCTTCAAGCAGTCCATCACTGGCTACGATCTCGAATTGATATGTGCCTAGTTGATCGGCGGTGGGCTGGAAAACGAGCGTCCCGTCACCTAGCAATTTACCTGTCGGTAGCTGGGACATGCCACGAATCGAATACGTAATCGCTTCACCGTCCACGTCTGTGGCGTGAAGAGGCACAGTAAGAATACCACCGGGCACTACGCTCAACGGGCTGACACTCGACAGAACAGGAGCTTGATTGGGAGCGCCTACCAACACGTCGGAAATAACTTGGAACGGTCTCAGGGTTGGTTTGCTGATGTGGATCGTTACCGGAGAAGACAGCGCACCCGATAGTAAACCTCCTGGCGGAATTGCTTCCCGCATGTTGATATATGGATTGCCATTACGATTCTGCCCTGAGGCGTTTTGCACGGTCACGCCAGTCGGTAAGCCTGTGAAAACGACTGCGGCATTGCGCCCAATGGCCACGCCCGAATTC
>JANNPR010001189.1:0-2113 GCA_031400345.1 Planctomycetota bacterium
CATTGTGGGGCCTCATCGGGATGGCGGGACTGTACGCGGTGAGCAGCCCATACTGGATACCGTTACTCGCGGTTGGCGATGGTTATTCTCGTTCGGCGCACTTTCCGCTGTATCCATATGAGGGCATGCACGATGGGTACATGGGCTTTGATCACCCCACCATTGGAGATCAAAACAACTGGTCGCTCCGAATTTCTGGCGAATACATGGACGATTTCGACGATCTGCAGCGCGTGTCCGGAAGAGTGCTGTGGGAATTTCGGAATCGTCTGGGCATAGATATTTCGTCTGATTATCGGCGCGAGGTATTGCCGTTGGGGCGACTGGATCACTTGACGACTGGCGACGCAAACTTGGTCTTCCGGTTCGCTCAGAGCGAATACTTTCAGCTGCGATCGGGACTCGGTCTGAACTGGTTCTCGGACCAACGCGACGATGAATTCGGCTTCAATTTCACGTACGGGGGTGACTGGTATCCGGTCAAGCCCTGGGTTATCACCGCGGAAATCGACTGGGGACGGTTAGGGCACTCGCATCTCTTTCACGCCCGAGCGACCTGCGGGGTCGTTGTTCGTGGGGCTGAGTGTTTTGCGGGGTACGACTACTACGATGTCGCGCAATCGGATCTTGACGGCTGGATCGCTGGTATCCGATTTTGGTTCTAACGCTCAGAAATCGGTAGGTATTCAAACTAACGCTGCGGAAAGGCGGGCCCTTCAGGTCGATCTTGCCAGCGACAGCTCGCCTAGCTAGCACACTTTGTCGCAGAAAAGGGTGTAGGTACCTTAAGCCGAGGTCGATATTATCCCGCGGATCTGCACGGACGATCGTCCATTGCTAGTGTCTTATCGCCAACTAAACGATTCGCATATCGCACGGAGGATAATGGCATGCGCCACCGCTACTCCCTACGTATTCTCTTCACCGCGCTCATAGCGGCAGCAATTACGGGCTGCGGAAAGTCGAACGCGAATCAACAGCAATCGCTGAACGAGCCCGCATCGATTCCAGGGATTACCATTGCCCCGCCACCAACTTCGAATTCGAAATCTGCCGAAAACCATGGTCATAAACCGGGCGCACACGGCGGCATCATCGTGTCGCTCGGCCGCGACAGTTACCATGTTGAGGCCATCTTCTCGAACGACGGGGTGCTGAGGTTATATACCCTCGGCAAGGACGAAAACCGCATTTACGAAGTCGATAGCCAAGATCTAGTTGCCTATGTAAAGGCAATCGGAGCCCCAGACTCTGCTCCTATCGAACTCAAGCCCGAACCGCAACAGGGCGATTCGCCTGGCAAAACCTCACAGTTCGTCGGTCAATTACCAGAGAGGCTATGGGGGAACAATCTCGAAGTCACCGTTCCCAACATCAACATCTCGGGCGAGCGCTTTCGTCTTGGATTTGCTACCCTGACGGAGGCTGATGACCAAGATACGATGCCGAGTAAGGTCACAAACGACGAAGAACGGGATCTCTACCTGACTCCCGGCGGGATATATACCGACGCCGATATTGCTATCAACGGGAATATCACAGCTTCGCAAAAGTTCCGAGGATTCATGTCCGCGCACGACATGCATCCCAAAGCAGGCGACGCGATCTGTCCGGTGACTTTAACCAAGGCGAACTCGAAATGCTCTTGGGTGGTGGGTGGCAAAACATATGAGTTCTGTTGTCCTCCCTGCGTCGACGAGTTCGTCAAGCTGGCCAAGTCCAATCCGGCCCAAGTCAAAGCACCTCAGGAGTACGTACAGCGCTAGTGCCGACGTGCGGTGTCCGAGTCTGGCGTTCGCAGTTTGTGCGAGTCAAGATCACAAAATGCATTCGGCCCGAGTTTGTTTTTGTTCCGTTTCCCGGCTTCAGTGTATTCGGGGCGAAGCCCCAGCAGATCACCCAGCCCAGGCTAAGTCGCGGTCTCAGCCGCGGACGCCGGCCTGGGTTATGGTGCCGCGCTTCCCTCGGCCGAGAGATGGACGTCGTTGACAATCGGCACGGAAACGAGGCCAAAATAATCCGCGGACTGGGTTCGAGTCTTGGGATCGCGGTAATTCGTGGGAATGCGTGTAATTAACGGTATTCGGGTCGTAGGCGCAATATACGACCCACC
>JANNPR010000028.1:0-3009 GCA_031400345.1 Planctomycetota bacterium
GAGCCGTTTCGCGTAATCCAAGCCAACTCCGGCGGCTGCCAGAAGTGGCACACTGTCTTCACCACATCACTCTTTTTTTACTGCGGCGACTTTCGTCTTTCGCAGCTCAATGGGGCCCTGGCAACATTCGCAGTCCTTGAGTTCGTACATGGTAATGGCGCAGATTTCGCACCAATAATCCAGCTCGTACAAGCCATCAGGCTGGTTGGCGTACACTCGAATCACTTGCACCATTGGCGAACCGCGGAATCTTCTCACCACAACCTCGAGTTCCTGGTCACGCAGCTGCGGGTCCCGGCGAAATGCTCGCCCACGAATGTTTTCGACCAGGGGATGAAGATCACCACCCCGCGTTTCAATGGCTACGATTCTATCCTGCGCCTCGGGGACCGAAGTCACACCAAATCGTCGAACCAGTGCGTCGGCTATCCAAACCACTCGGCCGCGTATTGTCTCCGTGGTGAAACCCCGATTCTGAGCCTGAGTGCCAGCGGTATCTTTAGTGGGCGTTGGTTGATTTTTGCGGTCTTCAGAGATCGTGGATCTTACGGGCATCCCATAGCAACATATTGCGACTGCGAATACACAAACTGGTTGTAGTATCCAGCCATTCTGTTTCGCAATGCGACTCATTCGGGTGCCTTACCCACAAGTAGTAGATCTAGCGCTAATTCGCGTGGCTTAGTCCCATCTTTAGCGGCGCCGTTCAAATGTACGATCCACCAGTCGTGCTCTTCAACATGGTGAATGCCCGCATCGCCGCGTTTAGCGTCGGAAGGCTTTTGCAACGATAGCAGGGCGGGATGGGCCGAGCCTGCAGCTGTGGAGCTTAGTTTTGCCAATTCCTTTGCTTCAATCGGAGCCGGCGAGCGATCTTTTTCGGCTTGTACGAGCAATAGAAAGTCGCGAGTGGGCGACGTACCGACGTGTGCTCCATCCACCGGTTGTTGAGCGTAGCGCATCGTGTAGACGCCAGGAGCGATATCTTGATCGCGAAAGTCAGCACTCTTGCCGACGAACTTTACTACGCCAATTAGTTCGCCCGGCTTAAACGGATAAATAACTTCCGTTGTGGGCTTAAAACCGCTAGCTACATTCCACTCCTTGCAAAGCCAGATCCGACACAGTGTCGCATTCGAGCCGCGAATAACTTGGATGCTCTGCGGCGTTAACTTGGCGGCAACCTCCGCAGAAAGTTCGTCCTTGGGAGGTCCATCCGCCCCTTTTTCCACACGCAGGTCCATGGCCAACGCATGACCAGTCGCACCCAGAAGACAACCCAAAGCCATCAATAATTTCGCGGAGGCTAAGCATTTCATGAGAAGATTTCCTTTCTAAGAGTTATTTCGAGCTTTAGTATAATCATTGTTGAGTATCAGCGCGCAGTCAGGAGTTTTTACATGTCGCAGTCGGTGACCACGCAGGATGATCAGCATGCCGTTTCTACCCCTCCGCCGCTCTACATCGGACCTTTGCGAATCGATCCGCCCATTTTGCAGGCGCCGATGGCAGGGTATACGAACTATGCATATCGGCAGATGGTTCGGCAGTATGGTGGCGTAGGGCTACAAGCTACGGAGATGGTCAATGCCAAAGGCTTTATTTGGATGGACGAGCATGAAGCCGAGCATCCCGAACGGCTATGGGGTGTAAAAGACGAGGCGCGGCCGCTGGCGGTGCAGATTTGGGACAACGATCCCCACACGCTGGCGCGCGTGGGAGCCCGATTGGCACACGAGTACGGTGTCAGTGTCGTGGACATCAACTTTGGGTGTCCGGTCAAACAAGTTACGGAAAAAGCTCATAGCGGTTCGTATTTGCTTAAGTTTCCCGATCGAGTCGGCGCCATTGTCGAAAGAGTTGTCAGCGCCTGCTATCCGACGCCGGTGACGGCTAAAATTCGATTGGGGTGCACTCGCGACAAAATTAACGCTGTTCAAGTTGCCCAGGTTGTCGAAAATGCGGGTGCCGCGGCGCTGACCGTTCACGGTCGCACCGCGGAAGACTTCTTCCGTGGCACTGCTGATTGGGACCGAATCGCCGAGATCAAGTCCTATCTTTCCAAAATTCCGTTAATTGGAAATGGCGATCTCGATACGCCACAAAAAGTTGTTGAGGCATTTCGACGCTATCCCATCGACGGTGTCATGATCGCTCGAGCATCACTCGGCAGGCCCTGGCTTTTTCAACAGGCGGCGGCCGCGCTGGGTGGACAGCCGATTCCGCCAGACCCGACGCTAGACGAACAACGAGCGATCATGCTGCAACATTATGAACTCGTATGTGGCCGTTTTGGCGAAGAAAAAGGGACTTTGCTGATGCAGAAGTACGCCTGCAACTACGCCCAAGGCTTGCACGGCGCGAGACATTTTCGTTCGCATGTGGTCCGGGTCAAAACACGAGATCAGTTTCTCCAAGTCGTCGACGAATTCTTTCCTCGCCCCCGCGATCCGCAACGTGTTGAACGATGCGAATGACGACTTTGTTTTCAATCGTCCTACAAAAAAAGGTTCAAGTCGAATAATTCACCTTGACGAAAGAGTGGCAAAGTTGCTTCAATCCCGCAGGCTTGGCAACGGAGATGATTTGGTAGTCGAGTTTGTTATGCATTGCCAAGAATGAAGATGTCAGGATTCGTCACACGACGACTCCTAACAAAAGCATTCGAGTCGAGTTGCAAGCATGGTGAGAAAAGACGCGCCAACCAATTTTGGTTCGCGGCTGCGTGGTGAAGGAACGACGCGGAACTGGCCTCTCCCCCTGATACACGGCGTCCCACGGAGAATGGCCAGAGTTTTGAATGGATGCCCTTGCCAGTAAGGAGCCATTAATATGGCAGCCAAGAAGACGACAGCCAAGAAGGCGACCAAGAAGACTGTAAAGCGGACGACCACAAAGCCGTCGACAAAGAAGCGGACTGTTACGAAGAAAAAGTCGTCCAAGAAGTAGTCGGCCTCGCCGATTGCCAATTACAACAAGAAAGGCCGGTTCGAGACCTAATGGGACTAG
>JANNPR010001249.1:0-3997 GCA_031400345.1 Planctomycetota bacterium
GGCGGCAGGCCAGTGCGGAAGTTGGTTGCGTTCAAACATTCGGCGCATTGCAAAACATAGCTGTAAGCATATTCCCCCTCGTGCCAAATCGTCCACCGCTTCAGCACTGGCTTGCCGTCGAAATGACCTTAATTGGCTCTCATAGTCAACTCCGCCGGCAGCCAGTGGCACACTTTTCACATCCCAATGCGCGACATCTAAGAGCGCAAGCGAGGCACTTCTCGCGGACCTCGCTTGCGCTTCGGGTTGGTATATCATTCCACGAGCCGTTCAACCGGCCGCTTTAGGTTGATCGTCGACTTCGGGCAGTCCGACTGGTAATTTGTCGTTTGCCTTTTGGATCTGTTTTATTAGCGCTTCATAACGGGCCCGCCACTGTGGCCCGCCGATGTCTTTGAAAAGTTTGACGGTCAGCCCCACATCCTGTTCTGCCAAGTCCAGTTGTTTTTTACGTTGGGCGGCGTCTGCTTGGTTTAGCGCGTACTGATATCGACATAGCGCCAAGTTGTAGCGTGCTTCGTGGAATGTTTCCACAAATTGAGGTTTGTGCGAAGTCAGCTGCGCGATTCGCCCCCAGCCCCAGATCGTGTTCTTTTGCGTTTTTGGATCGCGTTTGTCCCCCAGAATTGCCAGCACGAGCATCTGATTGTTTTTTGCGTTCACCGTACCTGCTAATTGATAGGTGCGAGCCGCTTCCACCTGTATGTTAAGAGCCGTGCTATTCTCTTTGAGAATTTGCTCGAACAGCGGTATCGCCTTGGTGTACTCACCCAATTCACGCTGGCAGATTGCCAATTGCAATCGGACATGTGATTTTAATGAAGCATCGATATCCGAAGATGACAAAATTGCCTCATACGCTTTGCTGGCTTCCTGGACGAATCGTTGCGAGTCGGGGGTTAGTCTGCCGCCGACCATTAATTCTTTGCCCATTTTTCGATAGGTATCCGCCACCCAGTTTCGCACTGTGAAATCTGGAGATTCATCACGCACTTTGTTGAGGAATAATTCAAAACCGGCGGACAGTGATTTTTTGGCCTCGGGTGGGGCTAACTGCAGTTGCTGTTCAAGGTCGCGGGCCAGACTCAGATAGGTCGATACCAGATTGCTCTGACCATCTGCCGTACTCCCTGCCGCAGACTTCATGGTATCCATAACCCGTTGTGCCTTTTGTACGGCGGCAGAGTGATCGCCAGGTCTTCCCAACTCGGAAATGTAGCTTCTCAAGATCGTGCGGTACGCTTCATCCGCAAATCCCTCCCGCAACGTGGCTGAATCATTGTTTTGTAGAAGAGTGAGCAGGCCTAGTTTCGGGTCATCAATCAACCTTTTGGCGTTGTCGACGTTTCCTGTATCGAGGTAGACCTGTATCAGGGAAAGCACGGCCATGGCGGTACTGGAGCTAATTGCACCCGACTCCTGCGTACGAGCAACGCCGTCAGCGAGTACTTTTTGGCAGCGGGCTTTCAATTCGTCGAGCTGTTTTTGTCGATCGTTGAGATTGACGCTAGCCGGGGTACCATCTTGCGCCCCATTTCGCAACGCCTGCATTCCCTTGAGATAGGAGCCCCACATGGCCTGACCTGTCCGCAATTCGGCGTCGGCACGTTTCGCGGATGCGATGGGGATCTTCTGCAGGTATTCCTCAGCCTTGGCTACGTTACCCGCGCTGATCATCAACGGGATCAATAGGCTGACCGCTTCGTCTGCCTCCGCGTGACCGGGCCACTTCGCCGTAATGTAATCGGCAATCCTAACGATTGCGCGATTTTCGAACGCTCGATCGGTGATCGGGCTTTCGGAGAACAAGGAAATGTACGACGCCAAAGCAATTCTGGCACTTTGGCGCGCGTGCGAACTGTCTGGGTATCGGCGCGCAATAAACTCGCCGAGTACGGCCGCATCGTAAAAATCCTTTTCGGCATAGCGAAAAAAACACAGATAGTACCGAATCAAGTTAACGTCGTCCGAACTAACCTCTTCGCCTTTTTTCGGATGCTCTGCCAACTGCAGAGCCAGCTGAAAGTACTCGGCAGACTCGGCACGCTTCTGGCTAGAGGATTGCTCAATTTCCTTGACTTGCCCTTGAAATCTAGCCTTTGCTGCATCGTCCTTTTCAGATGCAATTCGCGAGTTGAGTTGTTGCAACATCAATTCCGCACCTTGCATGGCGTCCAGCGCATTCTTGCCCGCTTCGTTGGCTTCCGCGAAGGATTGGATCTGTGACTTGTCGCGAATCTTGTCATGCCCGCCCCAGGTCACCAGCAGCTGTTGGGCCTCACGCTGGACACCACTAGGAAAGCGCGCCACAACCTGCGCGTGCTTGCGGGCCTTGACGCGATTTTCGTTGAGCTGGCGATCTTTGGGATCCGCTTTTTCGAGAGCATCCGCCTGGCTAGCATAAGCGCGTGCCACTAAAAGGTGCGTTTCGAGCCAATCCGGACTTCGCTCCTCCACTGACCGGGCCTTGCTAAGCCACTCTTCTCCCCGCCGTATCGCCTCTTGGTACTTTTTTTCCGAGTCATGGATCAAACAAGTCAAGATGAGAGGCATCGTGCTCATCTTCATCTGACGCACCGGTTCCGCTGAGTCTGACTCGTCCAATAACTCCGAATACAGGCTGATGGCGTCTTTAATTTTCGACATCTTGTAATAACAACGCCCTTGATATTGGCGAGCCAGCAAACCAAAAATAACGCCGCGGTTTCTTTCGCTGGTTTCTTTATATCGTGCCACTGCCTCAGCCAAGAGTTCCTGATACTCCTTCGAATCTCTTTCAACGGTGTCTGCTGCACCCTCGCGTGCCATTCCCGCGAATAGCATCGCGAGTGTATGATCTTCACGCAGTTGCTTGCGTTGCTTGGCTGCTGGATTATCGGCGTCAGCTGGAGCGTCTCCCTGTTTGATTGATTGGTCGCGTCGCGTTCTGATAGCTGCCTCGAGCCGAGTCAACACTTGAAACGACTCGTTGAATAACTTTCGTGCTTCGGCGGTTAATGGCGCCCTGTCCTGCTCGCGTATCTTGGCTAACTGCAACTTATTGTTAGCGCGTTTTGACAGCAAATTCCCGACCTGCAATTCGGCCGCGGTTGCTTTTAAATGGTTGGGGTGTTCCGCCACGAACTGCGTCAGACTTTTCTGTGCCGCGTCCAACTGTTTCTCGCGTATCGCGGGATCCTGTTGGTGTTCCAAGCCGTCAAGCAGCATGATGCCGCGCTCGAAAAGAACCGCCTCGCGAAGTTCTTCAGGTGCCAGGCTACTATCTTTCATGCGTTCGAGATAATCGACAGCGGTATCGAAATAGCCCGCTTTGCGCAGTTCGTTTAGGAACCGATAGGCTGGCTCCGCGCTCATCCCCAATGGCAAGGCCAGCCAAACTAGGGCGATGAACAACGCCCCGGCGCGGATTCCTTTTTGCATGTAGATATTGCGATATGGATCGTTTCGAATCATGAAGTCCGTAATCTAAAGGTGGCTATCGACTCTGAGTTGCAACCGCCGGCCGTCCAGCATGGACGTCCTCGCGCATCGTTACAGTCTCGAAACGGATACGCGAACGAGACCGCGACAGAAAAGCCTGTTCTGCTTACGCTAACGTCCGTGGTGCAGAGTAAATTACAAGGTATTATGCCCTGCCACCGATCGCAAGTCTCTCAAAGGCGCGCTTTGGTTCTAGTGGCAAAGGTGTCTCGATTATAACGATTTGATGGAAAGAGGGTGCCCCATCGGTTCTTTGGTCGTAGTCCGCCTGCTCAAGAATGTGGATCAGGCGCCCTTGGAAATGTGGGCCGGGAGTGTGCCATCTGGCAGCCGCCGGAGTTGGCTAAGATGTTCAGCAAAGAATGTTTCGGCGGCAAGCCAGTGCGGAACAACGTAGGCCGAAGGCGTTCTAATTGTTCCGTCTCCACAACTGATATCGAGCTCAGGCGGCTTACCTGGTCCGACAGTTCCCAGCACGGGCTTGCCGCCGAATGAGCCGTTTGGTGTAATCCATGCC
>JANNPR010001301.1:0-7022 GCA_031400345.1 Planctomycetota bacterium
GGTTCCGATGTAGCCCAACGGGTGACCGACGTGCAGCCCCGAACCCGATGGGTAGGGAAACATGTCAAGCACGTAGACCGAAACCTGCCTTCGTTCGTCGTAATCGCACCGCAGTCGCCGTACGCGGGAGGTCAGGTGTGGGGAAGTGACTTCCTACCCGGCTCACATCAAGGCACGCTTGTCGTCCCCGGCCCCGAGCCGGTCGCCAACATCCAGCGCCGCGTT
This sequence comes from Planctomycetota bacterium, assembly GCA_031400345.1. Taxonomy (GTDB): domain Bacteria; phylum Planctomycetota; class Planctomycetia; order Pirellulales; family Pirellulaceae; genus JANNPR01. The sequence goes on from JANNPR010001301.1 coordinate 226, forward strand.
GCCAATAGCGGGCTGCAGGAGTTGGAACTAGCCGCAATGTCCAAGATGAACCAACGCCATCTGGCTTCACGTCCAAACGACCCGCTCCTCACCGCACGGATGAAATCGTTCCAGACGGCATTTGGAATGCAGGCCGAAATGCCGGAAGTGTTCGACCTTTCCCGCGAGAACGACGCCACGTTGAGACTTTACGGGTTGGAACGAGGCAGCACGAAAGGTTTCGGGTGGCAATGCCTGGTCGCCCGGCGACTCGCGGAACGTGGAGTCCGGTTCGTCGAACTGATTGATGTCGGCTCGTCGAACAACTGGGACGCACACGGGGACATGCTGACACACGCACCGCTCGCCAAGAACGTGGACCAGCCGATATCCGGTCTTTTGCGCGACCTGAAACAGCGTGGCATGTTGGAAGACACGCTCGTTGTCTGGACGACTGAGTTCGGTCGCACGCCGTTTAACTCGGCCGCCGACGCGAAAGGCCGCGAGCATCATCACTGGGTCTTCTCGTCATGGTTGGCCGGTGCCGGCGTGAAGCCGGGAATGGTCTATGGCGCGTCGGACGAGTACGGCATCAACGTCGGAAAAGACCCCGTCCACGTTCACGATTTTCACGCCACGATCCTGCACCTCATGGGCCTCGACCACGAACGCCTCACTTACCGCCACACAGGCCGTGACTATCGCCTGACCGACGTTCATGGCAAAGTCATTACGTCGATCCTGGCTTGAGTTGTAGGCCCAATTCGCAAACACACATTGACCCTCGAAATCGTCACTCTTGAGCAGGCTCGTCCCACCCTTTCGCCTCTTGTCGACGGTTGCTGGAGCCTAACATCTTGCAAAGTTTTGAGAACATGGCCATGCTTGTGGGCAGCGGGATGTGAGAGATCCCCGCGTTACGACAATATGGATTCAGAGGCCACGATTGTTAGGAGATTTAACATGCCGTTGTACGAGGTTGAAACCGACGCTCACATCATTATTACCTGGGCTGACGACGAACGGGCCGCTACCGAAGTCGTCCAAGATGCCTACCCGCGTGACACGGTTATTCGTATGACGAAACGCCCCCGAGATACATGGGTCATTTCCAAAGGTGCTCTCGGACTTGTTGGCCGTCCAGCCGACCCATGCAACGTAGCCCGCGATTGCCTGGCCCGCGCCGCTGGTGATAAAGTCCATGCGATTCGTCTCTATATGCACGAGACCGGCGACGACCTCGAACGCGCTCGACGCGTTATCGAATCTAATATGGTCATGGGTTGGTGAACGAGTGGGCAGTGCCCACTCCTTCCTGCCAAGCTTGAAACATTAAGACGTCCCAAAGCTCATAGCACCAGTCGCGACTACCATTCAGGTGTTCCTGCCAACGCTGCCGAATGGGAGTGGGCTGGAGATAACCTTCACGATTCAATCGGTCTTCGGATAATAGTGATTCGGACCAATCCCGCAACGGGCCACGAAGCCAGTCCGCTAACGGCACGCCGAATCCAACCTTGGGCCGTTCGACAAGCTGTCGCGGCACGAAGCGATCGAGTACCCTGCGCAACAACCACTTGGTTTGACCGTCGCGAACTTTCATCGACGAAGGAACCCGCCACGCAAACTCGACGACCCGGTGATCCAAAATGGGCACTCGGGCTTCTAACGAAACGGCCATACTGGCTCGGTCAACCTTCGTAAGAATGTCGTCCGGTAAATAACTCACGGAATCGATATAAGCTAACTGCTCAAGCAAATCTTTTCGGACCGTCCAATGCCGTCGATCGCGCATGTTGGTCATAGGCAACTGTCCGCCAAGGACCACACGATTGGCACTCTTCCAATGAGAATGCAGCCGCAGGTAGAGCGCCGCAAGATCTGGCGTCGCGAGTAAATCAGCCATCGTCGCCGCTTGACGCAGCCAACGATTGCGCGGCTCTTGCGGCGTTAATGCTCGAACCGCGCTGGCAAGGCCTCTACGGACTGGCAGTGGAATCATGCTTAGCTTGCCCCAAACCTTCTTCGTCAGCGCATATCGGTTGTACCCGCAGAATAGCTCGTCGCCCCCATCCCCGGAAAGGCTCACCGTAACTTCACGTCGAGCAATTTGAGACACCAGCCATGTGGGAATCTGCGAGGAATCTGCGAAAGGTTCGTCAAACATCTGAGGGAGCTGGGGAATAACGTCTCGGGCTCCCTGCGACGAGATGTAGTGCTCCGTATGATCGGTGCCAAGATGCCTGGCGACCGCCCGAGCAAACGGCGCTTCATCGAACTTGGGATCCTCGAAGCCGATGCAGAAAGTCTTCACCGGTCGGCTACTCTCCGCTTGCATCAGCGCTACCGTCGTGGATGAGTCCACACCGCCTGAAAGAAAGGCTCCCACGGGAACATCCGCAAGCATCCTCAGTCGCACGGCGTCTCGCAAGCACTTCTGGAGCTCATCAGTCGCTTCGCTATCACTCCCAGAAAACGGTAGTTGTTCCCCACTGCGAGCCACATCCGCCATACTCCAGTAGGTGAAATGATAAGATGTCAATTGCTGAGACTGACTTCGCACTTTCAGAACCGTGCCCGGCGACAACTTTTCAATACCATCGTAAATGGAGAATGGGGCAGGAACGTAGCTGTGTTCCAAGAACAGCGTCAGCGCCGAACGGTTTATGGTTGGGGCGAACGTAGGGAATGCGCGAATGGCTTTAAGCTCCGACGCAAATACGAAATCCCCAGCCACCCAGCCAAAATAAAGGGGCTTGATGCCAATGCGGTCGCGCACGAGCACAAGCTCACGATCCCGTGCGTCCCAGACAGCGAACGCGAACATCCCCACGAAGCGGCGAACGGATTCGACAACGCCCCACTCGTCGAAACAGGCCAACATGGTCTCGGTATCCGAGGTGCCGCGAAACCGGTGCCCCAAGCGGATCAACTCCGCACGCAAGGATGGGTGATTGTAAACTTCACCGTTGTAGGTGATGTGGTAGCGACCGCTATTAGAACCCATCGGCTGCTTACCGAGCGGCGACAGATCGAGTATCGAAAGGCGACGATGTCCGAACGCGATCCCCGCGTCGGCCTGAACCCAGGTGCCCGCATCGTCCGGCCCGCGGTAGACCAAGGTGTCCGACATTCGAGTAGCGATGGCCGCGAGCTCTACATCAGGCAAATCGGAGCGTTGCTTCAGAAAACCAGCAATGCCACACATTCATTTAGGGTCCTGTTTTTCTGCATTCGCGGACTCGACATTCGATTCAGGCACTGGCTTGCCGCCGCACCCACCTTGAATTGGCTATCGTCGTCAACTCCGGCGGCGGCCAGTGGCACACTTTGGCATTCGGAAACGCGCGTCACGAAAGCTTGCGATTCAGGCTTCGATCCGCCAAAAGTTCAGGACTCATACTACTTGTGCTCTTTGCCAGCGAAAGGGCTGACCAGAAGCCCCGACGCGTCGAAGGGCAAGGGGCGCGGTTCGCCCAAAATCTCGAGGTCCTTCCGAGTTTGGGCCTCGTCCCAATACGCGGCTGAGCATTCCACTTCGGCGACGTCCAACGTGTTGCGAATCCACATCAGCCGTGCGTCCGGCGGTTCGGTAAGTCCGATCAGCGGCAAAGCCGCCGTAAGTACATCCCGATCCGATGTGTAATGGACTGGCATCATAGCGGCCGTAGCGTGCCCACCCGTCAAACAGTTGGTATAGGTTGCAGCTACGTTAAGCTGCTCGACACAGCGAGTCAGGCAAAATTCAGCGAGACCAATTCCTGTGGCGTTGCCGTGCGTGTCGCGAGTCAGTCCCCGAATATGAATCAAACGGATCTTGGGATACTCGTTCTCGGCGGCAGCGTGATCCAGAAACTTGCGACCCACGACGTTCGTATCCATGCCCGATCCGCTGATGTTTTTGCCGATTTCGTCAATTACCAGCAAGTCACCGACCTTGAAAGGCAATCGCGGCAGCCACTGCTTGGCAAGCACCAACAGCTCTTTTTCTCGGTCTTCGAATTCGTGTGGCGCGACGGCGACGATCTTCGCCGTCTCGTCGTATCCGTTTTCGACGATCGCCACACCAGCAGCGATACGACAGCGGGATAACACTTCGCGTGCGACACTCCGGACAATCTGCCCGAAGTTGTAATCTTTAATGGCGCGGTGGTAGATCTTGGCTCCTTCATGTTTCCCGAGCCCAATCAGCATCATTTTCATCAACCCGCTTTCGATGTCGCCAACAAATCCCGTATGCGGTTTGACACGGCCGCAGACGATGACATGGTCCGCCTCGAATGCAAGTCTGTCGAAATGGACGGGAAACCCTTCCGCGGATTGGCAGACCACCACGGTGTCCATGCTGGCTCGGATGGGGCACCCGACGTAGTCCTCCGTCATCCCATAGCTCTCGATGATCTTCCGTTGCCCTTCGGCGGTACCGCCGCCGTGGCTTCCCATTGCCGGAACCATAAATGGCACCGCACCTAGCGATTTGCAATGATCAACAATACCCTTGATTACCACCTGGATGTTGGCGATTCCACGACTCCCCGCTGTGATCGCCACGCGCTGACCGGCACGGATCTTGTTGCCCAAATCGAGCTTAGTAAGCTGCCCGGAAACTTCGGCCGGGATGTCGGCGACTTGCGGTCGTTCGAACTGCTGGCGAACGCGAAAGATTCTGGGGAATTGCATGTCGCATGTTCCTAATGTGCTGTCTTGGGTATTAGGCACGCTTCCGTGTGCCCACGACAACGGTCAATCAAAGGTGCGGCAGAGCATGCCACCGTCTGCTACGATGACGCTCCCGGTGATGAAGGCACCCGCATCACTAGCCAGCATCAATGCTGGTCCTACTATATCGATCGTTTGTCCCCACCGCTTCACGGCAGTTAAGTCCGCGAACTTTTTCTTTTGTTGATCATTTAATATGCTCATCGGCAGATCGGTAGCAACCGGACCGGGCGCAATGCAGTTTACCGTCACGCCAAACGGTCCGAGCTCCAAAGCGTGGGCGCGGGCCATTCCAATGAGCCCGGCCTTGGTAGCAGAATACGCCCCGCGCGCCGGATTAGATGCCAGTGCCATTACGGAAGACAGATGAATGATCCGCCCCCACCTACGTTCCACCATTTGCCCGGCCAGAGCTCGTGATAATGCCATACAACTGGTTAGATTAAGCTCTATGATTCGATCCCATACCTCATCCGTGATTTCTAGTAGCGGCTGCGGCTGGTTGCTTCCCGCATTGTTTACGAGGACATCGACCCGCCCCATCTTGTCTATCACGTTGCCAGCCAATTTGGCCACTTCCGTTCGGTCCGTCATGTCGGCGACAAAGCTTTCCACACGCACGCCGAGTCCTTCGCCGATATCTCGGGACGCTTGCTGCAATTCGTCCGCATGGCGCGCCGAGATGGCAATGTTGGCGCCCGCTTCCGCGAAGCCACGAGCCATCGCTTTGCCGAGGCCCTTGCTGCCTCCGGTGATTAAAGCGACTCGACCAGTCAAATCGAAAAGGCGATTGAGCATGGTTGCCTCAATGAATGTTGTGCGCGAGATACTCCAAGATGCTATGGCCAACACTTCGATCGCCAGGTATCGCGATCGTTGTGGAAGGCGTTAAAGGGCAGCGACCACTAGGTCGCCAACCTCACGGGTGCCGTGCCCCATTTTTCCGGCTGCTTGGCTTTTCATCTTCGTTCCGGTGACGGTTTGAATTGCCTTCATGATACGGGCGCCTGCGGCCGGAAACCCGGAGTGTTCCAACAACATCGACATGGCTCCGATAGCGGCAATCGGATTGATCACGTTTTGCCCGGTGTATTTGGGAGCACTCCCGCCCATCGGTTCGTACATGCTGACACCACCTGGATCGGGATTAATGTTACCGCCAGCCGCCACGCCTAAACCGCCTTGGATCATCGCCCCTAGGTCAGTAATGATGTCACCAAACATGTTCGTGGTGACAATCACATCATAATGTTCCGGGCTTTTGACCATCCACATGCAACACGCGTCGACATGGTTGTAGTCGGCTTCGACCTCGGGAAACTCCTTGGCCACATCCTGAAAGGTGCGCCACCACAGGTCGTGTCCATAGGTCAGCACATTCGTTTTGGCGACTAAGGTCAATCGCTTCCCTTTAGGATTGTTACGTTTGCGAGTGAAATCGAAGGCCCAACGAATACAGCGTTCGCATCCTTTGCGAGTATAAATTGCGGACTGGGTAGCGACTTCATCGGGGGTTCCCTTTTTCAGGAAGCCGCCCACTCCGCAATACAGATCTTCTGTATTCTCGCGAACGACAACAAAATCGATATCCGCAGGACCCTTGCCGGCCAACGGAGTCTCGACGCCCGGGTAGAGTTTGACCGGCCGGAGATTGATGTACTGATCGAGCTGAAACCGCAGGTCCAGCAACAGACCCTTTTCTAAAATTCCGGGGGCAACTTTGGGGTGGCCAACAGCGCCTAGGAAGATTGCGTCAAACTTGCGAAGCTGGTCCGTCGCACCCACAGGCAAAGTCTCACCAGTCGCTAGATACCGTTCGCCACCGAAATCAAAGTTCTGCAACTCGTAACTAAAGCCCTCGGACTTGGATATGGCAGACAGGACCTTCATGGCTTCCAAAGTTACTTCGGGGCCGGTTCCATCTCCTGGAATAACGGCGATACGGATATTTTTCTTAGCAGCAACGGAGGTCATAGATGTACGATATTTATGGAAAAGGTGAAAAGGACATGGTAAGCGCACTCCGTGTGCCGTAATTCGCTGTAGTAGGCACACTCCGTGTGCCGTGAGTGGACGGCACACGGAGTGTGCCTTCTACA
>JANNPR010001304.1:0-11348 GCA_031400345.1 Planctomycetota bacterium
CGAAGATGATCGTCGCTCTCGAGTCGATGGCCATTTACCTCCCAAATCCGGTCTCGTAGGCGCACACCCGATAAATCGGCGGGCGATCCCGAAAAAACTCGCACCACAATCGCCGAATGTGGTTCTGCCGGATCTTCACGCCAAGAGAGGCCGATACGCGCTGGCTTTCCATCGAGCTCCACGGTCAGTCGCAGTGAATCTGCTACTCCATCGCGGTGGACGATTGCTTCTACGGGTTTCTCCGAGGAAGCCACCAAATATCGGAACTGATCGTCGGATGTGATTGGGCTACCTGCAAAGTTAAGAAGTCGATCACCGATTCGCAGACCGGCTCGATCCGCGGCAGTTCCCGGCGTAATCCGAGTAATGCGGATCCCGGAAAGATCGGGAGCTGCCTGTTCCCAAACAATCCCGAGCCGCGGTGGTACTGCGGGCAAAGGCTCCTCAAGTTGCTGTCGGTCCGCAGGTGACTCATTTCGCGAGGCATTGCGAAAAACGGCGCGGTCCGTGCGTTCGGCTAGATTGTACACGATGTCAAACAGCAACCGAGTGACCCGTGCGATTCCATCGACATTCACCTTTTCGATGTCGTCGCTGGGTCGATGATAGTCTTCGTGCAGACCCGTGTGGATCATCAGCACAGGCACGTTACGCGCGAAAAACGAATGATGATCGCTGTTTGGTTTCATCTCCCAATTGAAGTCACAGCGCAGACCATTCCCCACATTCTGCCGGCAGAGAAGCTCGCGAAAGCCAACCGCCGTGCGTATGCCAAAGACTTCAATGCGTTCGTCGCGAAGTCGGCCAATCATGTCGACGTTCACCATCGTGGCGACATTTTTCAGAGGCACGGTGGGATGTGACACCCAATGTTGCGAGCCCCACAAACCTTGCTCTTCGCCATCCCAAAATGCAATCAAAACAGATCGGCGAGGTGGGGAGCTCAGGTTCGTGAGTGCATCTGCCAACTCTAACAGGCCAGCCACCCCACTCGCATTGTCATCCGCTCCGTTATGGATATAGCCGACGGGACCTAGACTGGTCCGTCCGCTGCCATAACCTACGTGATCATAATGAGCCCCCACGACAATCACTTCTCCGCGAAGCGCTGCATCTTGGCCGCGAATGAACCCCAGAACATTGCGACAATTCCCAAAATATTGGAAGTATCCGCCGTCGTCACCACCACCAGGCACTTTGCGATCTTGTAGTTGCTTCGCCAGGTAGCCCGCCGCGGCACGTCCACCTCTGCTGCCAGCCTCACGTCCTTCAAATGTATCGTCAGCCAGTGTACTGACATGCGTGCGGAGTTCTGCGGGGGTAATGGACTCTCGAGCGCTTCGCAGTTCGGCCACTTCCGCTGCCATGATCTGCGAACTTGAGACGATCGCAATTAACGCTCCGACTGCCCACTTAGACTGAAACATAAGACCTCTCACTATGAGACTTGTGGTTCTGGAGTTGGACTCCCTGTTTGGCTGGCTGAACGCCATTCATCGCACCGATACATTTCTTGGCAATTATACACCACAGGTGGCAGGGCTCTTGAGCAGTTTGAAGATGACTTGCGACCTGACAGAAAATCCGGCACAATCAGCAGGGTTACACAGACGCGGCCGATAGACTCGAGTGCCGGGCCTTCCGGAGAGGTGGCAGAGTGGTCGAATGCGCCGGTTTGCTAAACCGGTGTAAGGGAAACCTTACCGCAGGTTCAAATCCTGTCCTCTCCGCTTAATTGATGAGTCGATTCAAATGAATCACGAAAGCACGAAAGACGAAAACACGAACTAACGGTCAGAGAACGATCTACGAGATGACCAGAATGATTTCACTCTTCCATCACAAACAGCTGAACTACGTCTTGATGGGTTCTCTTGGATGCGATTTCGTTGGGGGAATAGTGATCCAATTGAACTAAGTCACTCACGTCGTATGGGTACTCGGATAGCTTTGTCGCTTGCCGTACTATGGTTGGCCATTCCACTTGGAAACTTAAGGATCGTTGGGCATGGGGCCCGACGACGATGAACGGAGTCAGCTCCAATTTGCGAGTCAGCTGTAAAGCATCGCGGAGGTCAACTGTCGGTTGGACTAAGGGCAGTCCCGCGCTTCGCAAGTGATAGAAAAGAGAGGGTTCACCGTACACCCAAACAGCGGCCGGTCGAGACGTACGCGCGTGCGAGGTTATGGACGAGTTAATCCGTTTCTTCATGTCGTGCGCAATTCTTTCCAAACCCGTTCGGTCTTGCCACGCGATCACATCCCGAGATCTCCACGTCCACAGGGAACATCCGAGCACAACGAGTACCGCGATGGCTGCCAGTGCCATTGCGACCCACTGCTGAACCACAGACTTTGGCCAGGTCAATCCGCCCAACCGTTTCACGATATACCCTATCCCCAGGCCACCGCCCATCCAGATCGAAACTAGCCAGGGTAAAACCAAACGAGAGTAAGGACGATAAAGTGGAGTGGCAAATAGTAAACCGACAAACCAGGACACCAGAATCCAAAAGGCTAAGCGATTACTTACGGGGCGAGACTCATCCGAGGACCCCATAATCGAACGGCCATGTTGGATGAGGGCGCACAATGCCGCGAACGCCATCGTGACGGTCGAGCCAAGCCAAGCTGAAAGTGCTAAGAGCCAAGCGGCGACAAACCCAATAAGCGCCTTTTCCACGGCGATGTGTGGACCCACACCGAAAGTTGCGAATGATTTTCGACTTACGATGAAGGCCGATGAGACTGCTAGCAAGGTACCGAATAAACTCAAACCATTTTCTACGTGGTGCAGGTTCGCCACTTGCCGGGAAGCACTTGCGAACCAGCCTTGTAAGCCGACCACATATTGCCGATGGTTTGCCGATACGGCCGAATAGCCACCGACATCGTTAAGCGAGATGATGACTGGTGACCAGACTGCCACGGCGGTTACTGCGGCAACTAACCAGATTCCCACCAGCCCTCGGAACCCCTGGCGAACCCTTGAATCGAATGCCGCGCCCACCGCAATCCCGGCAGCTGAAATCGCCAGCGGTAACCAACCGTTGTACTTAGTCCACCAGGCTAGTCCTGTTACTAATCCACCTGCCGCCGCTAAAAGAATGCGCTTTGTTGCTAATGCCTCGACGAGTAACCCGACTGCCAGCACGAGCCAAAAAACCAACAGCGCGTCCGTGAGTGCGGTTCGCGAATACAACACATGTACGTCCGCAAGCGAACACAGACTTGCCGCAGCTAAACCCACCCCGGGGTCGAACCAGCGTCGAACAAACCACCATAGTAGGAGAGGAGTGGCACTACCGGCCACGAGACAGGGCCACATCGCTGACAGCCTTCCATCGCTGAACGCTATCAGTGACAACTCGATCAAGGCCGGCAGTAACGGCGGGGCGTAAAAGTCTCTTTGCGGGAATCGAAACCCGTGCACCGCATCAAACCAGATGTTCGAAGCGTATACACCCTCGTCAAAGTGGTCGATCGACATTCGCTCGGGAAACATGAGTCTGGCCGATAGACCAATAATGCCGATTGCGACTGCAAGGGCTAGCTCGCATCTAGCGGGCAGCGGACTCTGCGGGTGAGGTTCGATTCCAACCGATTCGTGAGATGATGCGGCCTGTTGGCGTGCCATGTCTAAATTCGTTCGATTGCTCTAGTTTGCCTTCGGCGATTTTGTTACCGTTCGCCCCCGCATGTCGGACTTTCGAGCCCCATCGTGGCTCAACGTTCCAGTTCTTCTTAGCTGTAACCATCTCGCACGCGAGAACATAGCGTTCGAGCATCGTTTTAAGGAGCGGGCGAACTCATGATACAGCGCGCAATTGCGGTCCTATGCTTCACGACGGCGATGTTGTATTCGTCTATGGAGTCCGCTTCGGCTGCCCCACCCTGGACCTCACTTTTGCCGTTTAAACGTGTGGATTCCGATCCGAAAAAACCGCACGAGTTGACGGACATCAGCGGACCATGGATGGTTTACGCCATCGCGTTTACTGGTGAGAAAGCCAAGCAACAGGCACATCAATTGGCCTTAGAACTGCGTAAGGAATATAAACTGCCAGCCTACGTTTATAACCAACGCTTCGATTTCACCGAGCGCTTATCGGGTTTGGGATTCGATATCGGATCCAACCAAGATCTTCGCCCACAGCGCATGAAATATCTTCAAGACGGAGCGATCGAGGAATGCGCCGTTTTGGTCGGAAACTTCGAGTCGATTGATGACCCAGAATTGGCGAAGGCGCTAGTCACCTTAAAATATGCCCGTCCGAGTTGCCTAACCGGCGGAGCTGGCGAGGCTCAACATCGATTTGCTTCCCTTCGAGAACTGCAACGCAAGATGAGCAAGGATGAAGACAAACGTAAACGCGGACCTATGGCAAATGCATTCGCGACGCGCAATCCGTTGTTGCCTGCCGAGTATTTCGCTCCCAACGGTCCGGACAAGTTCGTTCTGCAGTTGAACCGCGACGTCCAATATTCACTACTAAAGAATAAGGGCAAATATACAGTGCGAGTTGCTCGCTTCGGCGGATTCGGCACGATTAACCAACGCGAGATTGAAGAACTCGAGCGGACTGACAAAATTAGCGACCGACTCGAACAGGCAGCAATTCGAGCTAATCAGCTGACGTTAGCACTGCGAAAGCAGGGAGCCGACGCATACCAGTACCATGATCGAAAAGAAAGCGTGGTCACAGTCGGTAGCTTCGACTGGTTAGGAGACAATCAGATCCAGGGAGAATGGAAACTGAATCCTGCCGTGGAGGCCGTAGTAAAAACATACGGAGCGCAACAACAGTCCAATGGCAAAGGAGGCATATCGACTCAGCCAAGGGTGATCGCCAAGACTGCTTTGGACGTTCACCCTGAACCAATCGAGGTCCCGCGAGCATCGGTGGCTACCGCCTACGTACGCTAATTGAACTTACGCCGATCACGCCTTAGCGGCCATCTTGCTGATCCGAAGGCTGCCATCGAAATGCGCGGTTGCCAAATGCAAACCGTCTGGATGTAATGCCAGGTCGCGGGCCGTATTGGGCAGTTTAAATTCGTGGAATTCGTCCTTTTGATCCATCTTCCAGAAGAGCAGCCGTCCTCCGTCTGGGCCTCCTGTGCCGGCTATGATTATTTGTTGGGGATGCAGAGCCACTCCCCAAGCGACCCCTTTTACGCCCGCCTTCGACAAATGGACGAGTTTTTCACTGGCAGACTCCCAGTCCCACACCACCACTGCCGGATTCCCAACGCCGGCGAACGCATTTGTGACATTGGTAATTCCGCTGCAGGCCAAGAGTTTTCCGTCGAGGCTAAAATGCATACCCTCTGGGCCGCCAATGTCAGCGCGAAATACCTCGTCGTACTTATGCAACGCAGCCAACTTGAACTTGCGTAAGGGCTTTCCCGAGGCGGTTTCCCAATGAATGAAATTGGCCTTCAAGTCCCCGGTTACTAGGCCAGCGCCTTGCGGATGAAATGCGACATTATAGATATGTGACTCATGTCCCGAGAGCGACGCCACGGCGCTACCCGTGGCCGTATCCCAAAGTTTGACCAACAAATCGTTTCCGACCGAGGCTACGAGTTTACCGTCTGGGCTAATACTGAGGGCTCGGATCCAACCTTCATGTGCCTGCACCGAACGCAGCACCGTGGGTTGAGATTCGGCAGCGGACCACCAGATGATCTTTCCGTCGTAGCCCCCTGATAGAAGCGTTACGCCGTCTGGGGACAACGCCAGGCCTCGTACCCAACTCTCATGACCGGATAATTCGACTTTCGAGTCGGTCGCCCACTCCCACCGCCAGATTCGAAAGTCCTGTGCCGAGAAAAAGACAAACCGCCCATCGGGACTAAAATGGCAAGCCATCAATGGACTGTTATGCTTCAGCTCCTTGGACACGTGTGTCTGTGTGACGTCGATCTGCACTGGGCACCCTCTGCATGAAGGGATACTCGGCGTAGCAATCAGTCTATTTCAAGATGTCCCGTTCGCAGATTCTTCTACACGGTCCGTTGACACGCAAGCCATCAATTGGGAAGAGGTCTCCCTAATGACTCGCCCACTTTCATGGCGGTGAAGGCAGTCAAACTGCGTGGTTTGAAGTTTTTAGAGCACTTTCGTTGAGATTGGAGCTTACGAAAGGATCGACAAAATTTTCCCAATCGAGCAAGTCGCATTCGACATTACTGACTGGCGTCTTTGTTACGCCCGCAAGGTTTTGCCACTTTATTCCTTCGTCAAGGTCATCACCCTTATCGTCGTAACTCAATTGCTGAAAATTGTTTCCGTTCCTCAAGGGTGTTGTGGAGTGGCGCCGATACGGTAGGTGTCACCTGATGCTGAAACGTGCCATTGGAGGCACAAATGTAAGCGTCAGGTTTTACCGGTGCGGTTATCGGGCCAAGGAGGGCTCGGCCGGTTCTGACGCAAGGTCCCGTGTGAAATGCGGGTAACGACCCACCCGACCCGCAACCGGCCCTACCCGGAAAAAAATCCCCGTTCATTGTTCTCGAAGAGGCTTGTACGGCTGAATCGCTCGGAAGACTCTGAGCACAACGTCCCGCATGGCCGGACCGGGAAACGCGGCAGTTCGTTTAGTTCCAATGTATAGGAGACGTGGCTCGATGAAGTGGAACATACTCGTAGGATCCATGGTACTGGGCATGGGCCTTTGTACTCAGAGCTTCGGATTCGAGTTACTCGATCGAATGCTCGGCATCAACACTGGTGGATGCCAAAGCTCCTGCTGTTCGGCGAAGAGCACCTGCTGCGATCGTGGACCCAGATGCGGTTGCGATAACGGTTGTGTGGCTCCAGCCAGCTGTGCGAGCAAATGTGGTGTAAACGCGGGATGTGCAGCCCCAGTTGGGTGTGCAGCTCCTGCAGGCTGTGCAGCGCCAGCCAAATGCGGTGCAAACGTTGGCTGTGCAGCCCCTGCAGGCTGTGCAGCTCCAGCCAGATGCGGTGTAAACGTTGGTTGTGCAGCCCCAGCTGGCTGTGCCTCCAAGTGTGGTTGTGACGACGGCTGCAACAATGGTTGCCACCGTGGCTGCCACCGTGGCCACCATCGTTGTGCTTCCCGAGCTCGTTGCTGCAATACCGGTTGTTCAGCTTCCAACAGCTGCAACACGGGTTGCGCTTCGATGTGCGGTAGCGACAACGGTTGTGGCGCTTCCAGCTGCTGCAAGCCAGCTCGTTGCCGTCCTTGCTTGTTGGATCGCATCTTCTCGTGCAACCAGTGCTGCAAGAGCAGCTGCGATAATGGTTGCCACACGGGTTGTGCGGCTCCTTCAAGCTGCGGCGCGAACGTTGGTTGTGCAGCTCCGGTTGCCTGCGGTGTTAATGCTGGTTGTGCAGCTCCGGCCAAATGTGGTGCTAACGTCGGTTGCGGTTCGCCCGCCGGCTGTGGCACTCCAGTTGAAGCTCGGGAAGAAGGCAAGGCTCCGATGCCCCCGGCACCGGTTGTTGATCCTTCGGCTCAACGCACGCGTAAGTCTGCTCATGCGACAGTTAGCTTTGTTCGCTAAGCTATCTAGAGCCTGAGAACTAAGATTAGAAGCCCGCCCGATGATTGCATCGGGCGGGTTTTTCTATTTCTTGGCCGAGTTTTCGTATTCGCAAGTCCTGCCACGGTGGAACTTCCGACCGGTCCGATGCGTCCAACGAACAACAAATGTCGAGGAGATTGTCTGGGCCCTCGAAATTGACCCAAGTTAGCCTTCGGGTAGACTGGAGCTTCGTCCACGTGAATACAGCTTCGTCTCCGGCGCGACGACTGGCAATTTCGAACTCGCTTGACCCAAGCGCCATTCCCAGAACGGTTTCGGCTATGTCGGACGATTTTGACCCCCTCTACACCTGGTTAGGAATTCCCCCATCCGAGCAGCCGTCGAACTACTACCGGATACTTGGGTTGAACCGCTATGAGAGCAACCGCCGAGTCATCGCGAATGCCTATGAGCAGCGAATGGTCCATGTGCGGAACTTTCAAACGGGACCCAATGCGGTCCATTCGCAAAAGATACTTAATGAGCTGTCGCGGGCGTACACGTGTTTGTTAAATGCTCGCCGCAAAGCCTTGTACGACCAGCATCTCAAGGGCACCGAAAACGCGACACAGACCCAAGCCGCAAGCTGGCCGCCAGAAGAAACGGAAGGACAGCGCCAACTTGCTGCGATTGCCCAAGGTCCCAGGACGACTCGATTTCGACACCTCTCCACATACCCGAATCGACGCGTCTGGATTTCGTTGGCTTGCGGCGTCGCGCTATTAGCCGTGATCTACGTCCTTGCTGTCACTCTTCTTAACTCTGGTCCCACAGAAGATTTGGCTTCGCAAGTCGTTCCTGGACGCACGGTACCGCCTCTTAAGACCTCACTGCTGGTGGCGGCCACTAATTCAGATTACGAAAAGCCGGTTGACGACTCGAAAATTCAACCGGCGGAAACCCAGATCAAGTTTGAAAAGACCGATCCAGTAGTCTCCCTGCCGGAAACGCAATCGCAGGGAGTGCCGCTTGTTCCTACGACGGTTCGGGCCAACACAGCTGGTCCAGCTACCACGCCCCCAGACTCGGTGACCGGAGCGAAGGCACCCCTAGAGCAGCCTCATGAACAGCCAATCTCAGTAGGCGTGCGAGTTCCCGCTTCCCCGCCGCAATTTGCTCTGAGATTCGGTGGCAACGATCGTCTTGAAATTGTCAATTCACGAGGGCTGGTTGACGTGCAAAAGCCCTTCACGATAGAGATGTGGTTGCGGTTTAGCCCGGATGAGGATTCACACTGGCTTACCGGTGATTTGGTTTTCGGTCCGAATCATCCTGAGGCTTCTCGAACCAATCCCGCTGGTTGGCAGTTCTGGATCATGAAGACCGAAGCGGGGCGGCAGCGAATTGCTGTCGCCACGGGCAAAGGGTTTCTCGGCGAGTTCCTGATTAAAGAAAATGCTTGGCGTCACCTGGCAGTCTGTCGAAGCGAGAATCAATTCTTAGTTTTCGTGGATGGTCGGCGCGCCGCTGCCCAGCCCGTCGAGTTGTTGACGGCCCATCTCACCCCAAGTCCCGTCAATTTGTATATCGGCGGCCATGAATACTTGCATCCAACCCAGCCGATCGCATTTCGGGGTGACCTACGAGCTTATCGCGTTTCGTCGGTTTGCCGTTATTTGGATAATTTTGCGCCGGCAGAGCTGTTGCCGAACGATGACTCGACATCCGTGTTGCTCGATTTTTCTGGCGACACGCCCGACGCTGTAGCGGATTTATCTGGAGGAGGGCATGATGGTCGAGTTATTGGCGCCAAGTGGGTTTCGTTGGAATCGCTTCCATCGACGGCGGCCGTCGCGGGTAAGCCCTCGAATTCCCCTCCCCCCTCGAACTCCAGTTCTGTTGCTCTGCCTGCAGCGGCGATAACCAAGCGCCCCATCCCTGAGGCAGACGCGCTAAAGCGTGCTCACGATGAAATCACCGAGTTGTTTCAGGACGAGCGCGCCGAAGCCACTGACGACAAGCGGAAGGAAGTTCTATCGCGAAAGTTTCGCGAGCTGGCCAAAGAAAACCCCGACAAACCGGCCAGCCAATACGCATTGTTCGACGAGGCCAAATCGTTGGCAACTGCGATTGGTGACGTGCAGTTAGCAAACGAGATTATCGATGAAGCCGCCACACGTTTCGAGCTCAACGCATGGTCGCTCAAACTGGAATCGTTTAAAAAGGCTGCTGAATTAGCGCGTACGGCTGAGACTCGCAAGCGAGTCGCCGGATCTGCTTTGGATTTCATTGACCAGTTGGTCATCGGGGGTCAGTTCGACTTAGCAGCCGAGACTGCACAGCTCGCTTCCTCCACAGCCAGCAAAGCACGAGAAGTCGATTTATTAAAGTCGATTCGTGAACGTCGCGACGCAGTAGCTGGGCAACGCAAACGTTGGGCGGCCGCCCACGACGCGATGCAACGGATCAAGTCGAATGCGGATGACCCAAAAATGAACGAAGTTTGCGGGTTATTCTTGGCCCTGCAGCAGGACGAATGGGAAGACGCGGTTCCTTATCTAGCGAAGGCCGCCATAAAATCCGTGCGAGACGCAGCCATTGCGGACCAGCAACGTCCGACTGATAACCAGGAGCAAATTGCGGTAGCAAACTTGTGGTGGGACGCGGCGCACGCGATGGATAAAAAGGATCGGCCCGCGATGTTGACCCGCGCCTTGTTCTGGTATCGCCGAGCGGAGCCCAACGCCAAAGGGTTGGCTCGAGTGCAAGTCGAAAAACGACTGCAGGAAATCGCCAATGCAACTCCAAATTTCGAGACCAAGAAAGGCCAGAAGTCCAAGAAGGTTCAAGTCGCTCTCCCGTCCTCGATCGAAGTCCCACCGGGTTTGCGTGGGCTATTGGGTCGGGTTCAAGTCGATGGTCGCGATGTCGGCGTGTTGTGGAAATACGAACCAGGTCTGAACATTACCGACGCAACCGTCAACGGCGTATTAGGTCAGTTGGGGGCTCCCGCAGGTCGCCTACAATTGGAATTCATCGGAATTTTGTTTGTTCACGAATCGGCCAAGGTAACCGTTCGTATGACTGGCGGTTCGGCCAAGACAGGTGGCGCCGTGCTGTTTGTTAATGAGAAAAAAATCGGCGAAGTGGGAGCCTCCTTGCAAACACGTGATCAGACCGAAGCAATCGACCTGAATCCAGGGGAACACTCGATACGGTGGGTGCTTTCCGGGGCGGAGATCGGCACGTCATCGCTTAATTTCCTCGACGCCAAATTGGGCAAACCCTTAACCGTGTACCACACTCCTCAGCTAGCTGCGAAGGCGCGAGAACAACCATTCCGCGCCCGCCTGAATGTCGATATGGCGCGGAACCCATGACCACTGCCGCGCGCATGCTGAAACGCTGCAATCCTTGACAATGCAAATATGACGCGCTAGATTGCCCCTCTGAAAGTGTTGCTACGTCAGTCGTTCAGGTGTAGCTCTCGAGTCTTCGGTCTCGAGTCTTAGCGGGCGACTCGCCGATTGTCGATTTGCATAGTCCGTTTGAACGCGTTATATGGCGACCACTGAAAGCATCGATCTAAACCTGGTTGCAGGTGAACTCAACCTTCCCTTGCCCGGAATTCAACGGACCGTCGAGCTCTTCGAGGACGGCAATACCGTCGCGTTTATCGCGCGCTTCCGGAAAGATCAGACCGGCGGCTTCAACGAGGAACAGATACGTCAAATCGGGGAGGTCGTACGTCGGCAGCGCGCCTCTGTGGATCGCAAGCAGACAATCCTCAAGTCAATTGAATCACAAGGCAAGCTCACACCAGACCTCGCTGCGGCAATCCAGGCCGCGAA
>JANNPR010001310.1:0-2581 GCA_031400345.1 Planctomycetota bacterium
CGGATCGGCGATTGACGCCTATTGGTCACCATATCGGGACTGCATCGGAAGATCGATGGCAGCGCCTTCAACTGAAAGAATCCCAAATTGCGACCGTCACTCGCAACCTTCAATCCTGGCGAATTGATGAAACCACGTTGGAAAAACACTTGAAGCGACCGGATGTCTCTTGGAGCGACTTGGTAACGATCCATGCGGAACTTGGTGCAGTCCCCACCGACGTGGCGGAACAGATCACATGTGATATAAAGTACGAAGGCTATGTTCTGCGGCAAGACCAGCAGGTCAGCCGACAACATCGGTTAGCAGAAAAAAGAATTCCTCCAACTCTTGACTACGGGCAGGTTCCCCACTTACGCGCCGAAGCTCGTGAAAAGCTTGGGCACATTCAACCTTTAAGTCTCGCGCAGGCTAGCCGAATTAGTGGTATCACTCCCGCCGATATCGCACTTCTCCTAACCCATCTAGAGGGACGTAAACGGCCCTGACGAGATTGCGTTGAAAGGTTAAGTCTCTGGCTTGCCACGTTTACGTAGTCTCATTTGCGTGAACGAAGTACTGATGTTTTTCAGTATTTTATTCATAAGCCTTAGCACCACAACGTCTTGCGCTGATTATATCAATCTTGACTCATCCATCTCCATCGCTATAATCCGAACACTTGGCAAATTCGGTAATCTTGGAAGAGCTGAAGGAGCCTATCGAATGAGTCGATAAAGGAGGGTGTGCGGGTTACGCACATCGCGTGTTCTGTGTAACAAGGGAGCTTGGGACGGGTGCGAGCAGATGGTTTGGTGGAGATTTTAGGAACATGTCTACGTTCGTCTGTTCCGCCCCAACTTTACTGCGAACCTGGTCCAACCATCGGCTAGGAAGGATGGTGCCATATGTCTACGAAAACTGTATTCACGACTGGCGAAGCAGCACGGATCTGCAAGGTTAGCCAGCAGACAATCATCCGATGCTTCGATAACGGATCTCTAAAGGGTTTCCGTGTACCAGGCAGTCGGTTTCGGAGAATCCCGCGAGATCAGTTGTTTCAATTCATGAAGGACAATGGGATTCCGACGGACGCGTTGGAGAGCGGAAAACGTAAGGTTTTGATCGTCGATGACGATGTGGAACTTGTAGAACTGCTGGCGGACGTGTTCGACAAGGATGGTCGCTTTGACGTCCGGACCGCCAACAATGGATTTGACGCCGGAATGTTGGTCAAAGAGTTTCGACCGGACTTGGTGGTTTTAGACGTCATGTTGCCTGATTTGAACGGCAAGGAGGTCTGCCAACGAGTACGAAGCGATCCAACGCTGGAATCAGTCAAAATAATTTGCATCTCCGGAATGGTGGAGCAGGACAAAGTGAGCGATTTGCGTCTGGCAGGTGCGGACGATTTCGTTCAGAAGCCATTCACAGTCGATCGTTTGCTCGAGCGAGCGTGTGATTTATTGGAAATCGAACGGCCGGTTACAACTTAGGTAGTTTTCCGGGATTCGATAATTCCTGAGGCGAAACTATTCACGCGTATCGATCGCCGATCGATACGCGTGTTCGTTTCTTGTCGTGTTACGAGCGGCCATACGCATGCTATTACTGTCGCCGATCCGGGTAGGTGAATCGCGGGTCGTGCTGCCGTTGCTTGATGAAACCGCTCGATCTATTCTGGCGGCAATTCTATGTGAAGACGGTGAACGTCGTGTTCAACTATTGCGAGATAGTTTTCAGCGCGATCCAGCGTGGTTGATTTGGGCCATTTCTATTTCGGCTCGTTGGACAACCGGTATTCCTGCAAACTTGGCGGAGATCAGCCAGCTTGTGGCCGACGAGTTACCGACCATGCTGGCGAGCCATCCTGTGGCGACGCTAGCGGGTTTGCCATGGCAGTGCCCTTGGCACGCTATCGCAGAACAAGTCATTCAATCATTCGAACGCGGACAGCGATGCCGTGCTTTTGTACGCGAGAGTTGTCAGGACGCTGCGACGGGGTTTTTGGATCAAACGTGGATTATAGGAGTACTTTCTCTATCCCCAGCAATTTTCGCGTCATGTCGTGTGGACTCGGTTCCGCTAGCTGAAGCAATGGCTATTGATGTGCCACCGTGGCTAGCTAACGACACGGCATATCAGCAAGCGGTTGCCAAACTTCGATCCGAGATGCGTGAGACGTTGCATCAAGCTGCAAAACCCCAGTTTAAGTCCTTGCATGCTGACCTCGAACAGGAAATTGCCAATCAGTTATCAGACGTGCGTCGCGTTTGGAATGCAGAACCAAAACCATCTGAGCGGGAGTCGAGTTGGGAAACGTTCATTCCCTCGGTACTGAAAGCTGTGGCCGAGTTGGCGCTGATCCGAACGGATTTTAGTCGTCGGCTGGAACAAGAGAAACTTGCATCCATGGCCCAGCTAGCTTACGGAGCGGGTCACGAGATCAATAACCCGCTGGCAAATATTGCATCGCGGGCTCAGACGTTGTTGCAAGATGAAACGGAGCCGGAACGCCGTCGCAAGCTGGCTACGATCAACAGTCAGGTGTTTCGCGCTCACGAAATGATTGCGGATATGATGCTATTTGCGAAGCCTCCCG
>JANNPR010001318.1:0-4524 GCA_031400345.1 Planctomycetota bacterium
GCGTCGTTCGCTACGCTTAAGGTAGCGAGGGCTAAGATCGCGATAGTGAATGCTGAGACGTGTTGTAGCATGGGCTTAAACTAACATTACGTAAGGAGGCCTTGAAAGGGTGCCACTCTTTGCCGTGAACCGAATTTATATCGCCTGTTGCTTTAGTTGTTTTGCTGCAAGGATTTGTTCTTTGTCCGCACGCTTGATTTTGGGTCTTCCGACGCGTACCCGTTTCTTTTGTCGTGGATAGTCGCGACTGGCTTTTGACGAGGTACGATGATAATCGTCTAGTAGCGCTCGAGATAGTTTGGACATCAATCCTTGGTCTGATGATTCGGGCCGTATGCGATACTCGAAGAGACACTGATGAAATGCTTGAATTGCTTTGGCTGCGCTCAAGCGGTGGTCGACTGCTCCGCTCTTCGCCAATTCGCATCGGCCTAATAAGCACACACACCATAATGCAAGCAGTGACCAATCCAACTCAATCGGGCAATTGTGACCCGCTTTGGCTTGCAGTTTGTGGCATTCGAATGTTTGCTTGAACGTTCTGAAGAATAATTCAATTCCCCACCTTTTCGAGTATATGATCGCTGCTTGCGAATCACTCAGTTGTGCCTTGGTCAAGTTCGTCACAAGGTACATAGGTTTTCTACCATCGTTGAGTACGATCAGACGCAATACCATCGGTTTCCGATGTTTTTTCACCGCGTCTTTGGGCCACAGATAAATTGTGTGGTTGTATTCCCTAACGTATCCCAGATTCCTTATTAACTTTACATTCCCACCAACACGAATGAGAAAGTGATGCCCAGCGTCAAGAATGCTCTGCCAGAATTCATAACCAACGAAGCCCGCATCTGCGGCAATCAGCGAATTTTTGGGCAATTCTCCCCGCATTGCCTGCAAGTGATCACGCTCGCTGGAGTCGGATGGACCGGTTCTCCACGTCCACGGCAAGTCGCTTCCTAAGTGTAAAAATAGAGTCAACCACACCTGCGGTGAATTCGCCTTCTTAGCCTTCGACTCCGCCGATTGCTTAACCAGTTGCGCAGCTCGTTGCTTAGCCGCGATACGTTTCTTATTTTGCCGATAGCGTTTCTGCTCGGCCTTCGTCCACTTCTTCTTTTTTTTTACGGTGAGGCGCGTAAGCGTCTTCGTTGGACTTGGTGCGCGGTACTTCTACACGGCTACCATCCCCAGCGAACACGACATACCCCGCAATGCGCCAGCACTCCGGTAAATCTTCCTTCGTCTTCGCGCGCAGATGGGAAAGGATGGGCAACAATAACTTCGCATGCCACTTGTTTAACGCCTTTATAAAGCCCTGATAGGTTAAGCCCGGGGGAAGTTTCCAACGGAACACCTTCTTCACGATCTTACGCGCTCTCTGGAATCGGCCGTCCAATGTGGGTTCCGCCCCTGCACCCCAAAGCAAAGCGGCCGTGGCTAGCATGCGCGCCGTCCACGTGGTTCCAGCACGCATCGTCATGGACCGGAAAAGCGATGCTGGCAACAACCAATCGACAACGCGCTTGATCGTTTCAGTGTTATTAGTAAACTCTGACATCGTGTCTTGATGCGACATCCCAAACTCCTTTTTGGGGTTTTCGAACTGCAGTTGTTTGCAAATCGCATGTAGTGCAAAAGCACTTGTCGCATCAAGACTTATTTCAAATTATTTTCCGTTCAGTTCATCGCGTAGTGTGCCACTGGCGACGCCGAAAAACATACGACTATTCCGCTGCGGTCTAATCCGGCGGCAGCCAGTGCTGAGCTCTGCTGGACGATCTGCTCGTGGACCAGGCCGTACTGGAATAAGGCCGATGATTCACGGCGTCAACGTTGTTATCACGATCAAGATGCGAATCCGGCGGCAGCCATGGGCAGTGTGAATCGTTCAGCGGCCCATTTTTTGGCCAGCACTGTTTGAAACGCACATAATGTCTTTCCCAATTCAGCCCGCGTCACGTTTCAAACAGTGGCACCCCGATACGGCCTACTGCCCACTATCGCGCCGAACGCCTCGAGCGTCTTATCCGCCATGACCCTCGCATTGCGTCGCTCGAACACTTGCGATCGCGCGGCTTCGCCCAGTTCCTTTCGCCGTACATCATCCGTCAATAGTTCGTGGAGTTTGCCCGCAAGCGACATGGCATCGTGCGGTGCCACCAGTAATCCTCCGCCCACGTCCGCCAGAAGCTCGGGAAACGCACCGTGGTTCGGCTGAACGACAGGGACCCCGGCCGCTAGTGCCTCCAGCACGAACAACCCCTTGGGTTCCCGGTACGTGGTCGGGACGGAGAAAACGTCAATGCTCTCCAGAAATTCAACCTTTGTTTGGCGATCCACCGCCCCGACGTATTCGAACGCATCCTGCAACCCAGCAGTTCCTAGACGAGCGAACTGCTCGTCGGCATATTGTCGGTTGTTTTCACCAAGCCAGCCCGCAATGCGGAGCCTCGCATGGCTCATTTGAGGCATTTGCCGTAACAACAAAAACGCATCGACCAGCAGATGAAAGCCCTTTTCAGGTGCTATGCGCGCCAGATACCCCACAGTCGGCAATCTGTCGGTCGGTCGAACCCTGGAACCCGGCCGCTCGAAACTTGACGTATCGATGCCCAGCGGGACGACTCGAAAACGCCTGCGATCGATGCCGAGGTAACCGGACATAAAGTCAGCGTAGTAATTGCTATTTACAATGAAACCCTCGGCGTACGTTACCAATCGCTGAATTTCCCGCAACGCGGTGGTTTTATACGGTTCCGGTAGTTCCTCAAGGAAGACGTCATCTCCTTGCAAGGTGACGACAATTGTCGCGCCTGTGGCCGCCTTGATCGCTGGGATACATCCCCCAATTAGTACATTGCTAAGCACAATTAGGTTGGGTCGAACTTCGTCAGCCAGCCATCGGCAAAGTTTTTGAACTTCATTGCCGAGCACTCCGTCGCTCCCGCGTAGCATATCGACAGTCAACGCTCCCAAGTCATGTGCGTTGGTCTTGACGCCCCGGGATGCGGCCCAACGCAACAAACCAGGTCGATCCAGTAACCGAGCAAGCCCCGGGATCCAGCGCAACCAAGGCAACTTGTGCTGCAAGTAGACGTTCACACCTCCAAAGAAAATGCGCTCTTGGGCCACACTTTCTTCATCCGTGCGAATCGGGGTGTAGGTTGGAATCAATTGCACATCGACACCGCGGCGAGCCAACTCGCGGACTAACGTGTTGTCGTGCATGCAACTGCCGCAGTACATTCCGCCGGCACCAGCAGTGAGATACACAATTTTCCAATCAGAATCATTCATGCGCCGAGATTGCCGTCTCCATTTTGGTAGCCGGTAATCTAGCCATGTGCGGATTCAAGTGCGATGACATCATGACGGACTCGCAAATCGTTCGTCACAAGCGAGTTCAGACCAAACCTCCGGCAGCGGAGCCGTAACGTCGACGGGTTCCCGAGTCATCGGATGCCGAAACGCAAGTGTTCGAGCATGCAGAGCGATCCAACGCGCGCGTATGTCCTCGACAGCCGGTCCAAAGGAAATGGAGGCACCGTACTGGGAATCACCGATTACCGCGTGACCTCGCGAAGAGGCTTGAATCCTGATCTGGTGCATTCGGCCGGTTTCAAGTTCTATCTCCAGCCAAGTGCCCGTATCGGTACGCTGTTTCACCCGATAGTGCAACACGGCAAGACGCGCGCCAAGGTCGGTACGAGGCACAATTTCAGCCATCGGCTGTTCCGGTACCTTTCGGACGTGGTCAATCCAGGTACCTGACTCTCCGGCGACCGTTCCCTCTACGAACGCCCAGTATATTTTTTGCACCATTCGGCCTTCAAATTGCTCGCAGATCCGCTTGGTCGCACGAATATTACGCGCAAATACGAGAGCGCCAGAAACGGGGCGATCTAGCCGGTGAGGGACCCCAAGGTACACTTTTCCAATCTTACCGTCGCGAATCTTCAGGAATTCTTTCAGACGCACTTCTAGGCTGTCGATTCCTGGTACCGCCTGGGTCAATAAACCTCCTGGCTTGGCGACGACCAAACAGGGACCATCTTCGTAAAGGATTTGAAACCCGCTCGGTAACATTGACGATCTCTCGGTCAGGTGCTACAAACGCTCGTCCCATTGTAGCGTTGAATCGAGTTCGTCAGGAGAGTTTACCAGTGAGTCTTGAACGGCACAGAGAACTTCGTCGTCGTCGCCATCGTACGAAAAAAATGGCTGTCCTTAAGCGGAAAGCCGAAAAGGCGAGCGTTTCAGAAAAGGCCGTAATAGCCAATAAGATCCGAAGTATGACTCCGGGCGCCGAGACGATCATTGCGAATTGGGGACTGGTCGAACGCAAGTAACAAAATTGTCACTGGTCAGTTGTCACTGGTCACGTTCGCAAAAGAGTATCACACACGGAATGTAATCGGCCAATTCCCTGGTCAACCGATATCTTCACAGGTCTTCTCAGACCAGTGACTAGTGACCAGTGACTAGTGACCAGTGACCAGTGACAACTGACCAGTGACAATT
>JANNPR010000002.1:0-3435 GCA_031400345.1 Planctomycetota bacterium
TGAGCCAAATTCGTTACCGGCAAAACGCCCGGAACGATTGGTTGGCGAATTCCCAGCTCTTGGCATCGGTCTCGAAAGCGGAAGAAATCAGCATTGTCGTAGAACAGTTGCGTAATAACGACGTCGGCGCCGGCGTCCACCTTTCGTTTCAGGTTTGTCAGATCCGCCTCGGAGCTCAGCGCTTCCTGATGCGTCTCGGGGTAACCGGCTACGGCAATTCCCAGGTCGGGGAATTCGGTCCGAATCATCTTCACCAATTCGTTCGCAAAACTTAAACCACCCGATACCGGCCGAAAAGTGCTTTGGCCCTGTGGAGGATCGCCTCGCAAGGCCACGATATAGTCTACAGTTTGCGACAGGGCATCCCGCAGATAACCACGCAATTGCTCCACGGTTGAGCCCACACAGGTCAAGTGTGACGCGACGGGAACGCCAAACCGCTGCTTGACTTGTGAAACAATGTCCAGGGTCTTATTGCGAGTTGCCCCCCCCGCGCCATAGGTGCATGTAATGTAGCTGGGACGAAACTTCATCAATTGTTCGACGTGGGCGTAAAGCGACTCTTCCCCCGCTGCCGTCTTGGGCGGAAACAATTCAAACGAAAGTCCAAACTTGCCGTCGCGGTACGTTGAAGAAAGACTCATAGCATCCGATTGTAATCTGAAGCCTACAAAGACATAGGCTCGGTCGCCTGTTGACGCTCATCGCGAGTAAGCTCAAACATGTCGCGGATCAGTTGCATGTCGCACAGGCGCTGGCAAACGTTGCGGCGCGAAAACATCCGCTGCTGCGTGGCAATCATCACATCTGGCGGAAGCTCGGTAACTTGTCCGAATAGGCGGGCATAACTTACGAAACTGGGGACGTTCGTGGTGATGAAGCCATATAACATGCTGCAGGCTCCCACCACCTTCCCTGTAAAGATTCCGGTGTTGATGGCCGTTTTTGCATAATCTCCCATAGCACAGCCTAAGAACTGCATCCCTGTAGCGACTTTTTCGCCCCGGTATTCCATTTTTACCTCGCCGTACGTGTTTTTCAAATCGCTGTTACACGTTCCTGCGCCGAGATTTATCCAACTTCCCAAATAACTGTGTCCTAAGAAGCCGTGATGTTGTTTGTTTGAATACGGCTCGATCACAGATGCTTCGACCTCACCTCCTATTTTTGTAGTGTGCCCAATCGAGACGGCATCCTTGATCGCTGCGTGTTCTATGACCCGCGAGCTTCTACCCAACAGCACCGGCCCTCGAAGGTAGCAAAATGGCCCCACGGAAGCCTTCTCTTCGACCAAGATCGGCCCACTTCGGGTATCTGTAATCAGATTCGAGGCTAAAGTAACCCCCTCCGCCACGAATACGCCTTCCGCAACCTCTCGAAATCGCGACTCATGTTTCAAGCGATATTCCAAGTTATCGCGAAGGATGGTCAGGTTATGGCGAACGACATCGTGAGGATGATCGAACAGCGCAATCTGTCCATCTAGCTTCGGCAATTGCGTGAACTCGGGCGACTTGAAACGGCGTAACAGGTCGGTGAGCGCTGGTTGCAGAGCCCAGTCGGACGCACCCAAAATCACCGCAGCAGCGACGTCCCGTCCCTGCCATACCACGCCCGCACGATTCTGGTCCCGCAAACTCTTGAGTACGGCGAAGGTGCCGACGGATGGCACTGCTCTCGCATTGACGAACAAAACGGTGGCGTCGTCGGCCGCGACCGCGTTTAGTTCGGGAAAGTCAGCACGCTGCACTTCCGCTAGATGAGGTCGAACGAGCGCCTGCGCACCCGGCGACAATTCGTGCACCCAGTCAACGAGCCTTTTGCCACCACAGGTAATCGCATAAGCCGCGCGTCCGATCGTGATCGGGAATAGCCGCCCGACGAACTCATCCTCAAAGAGAACAACGTGCACCGCCGATCCGATGGCTGCCATGACTAGCACACTCCGCTGCTAAGAACGACTTCGTCTTTGACCGATTCGAATGCGATTCGAACCTCGTTGGCTCACCGGTCACCGTTCGATGCCAACGATTCAGGCGGCTCGAATAGTCTGGCAGTATCGAAATGTATCGGTCAACCGTCAAGTAACGTGGGCCAACGGGTCAGCAATATAGATCGCGGAGGTGATGTCATGGGTGGGGAATTCGGGGTTCGGGTGCACCCCGAACCCTGAACCCTGAACCCTGACGTCTACAAATAGCCGCGCCGATTGTAGATGTACCACTCGAAAAGCAGCACGCACAGGGCCGCAAACAGGATCCACTTCCAAAGTTCCTCGCGCGCGGACTCCGTGTTCTGTTCCTTACCAACGGCTTGATGCCCAAGTTCGATGGCGTCTCGAACGTTGAGATCGCTTTCCCGGGGGTCGAAGAGATTCACGGCGAATTGCTGCCCTACTCGATCGGCGGTTCCCTCGCGAACGTCGTAAATGCCCAAGTGGCCGGTTTCCGTGAAGATGAATGTGTTTTGCGGATCACGAGCCACTTCGATTTTTCGTCCAACCGGTGTCTCGACTTGCATCTTTTCAACGGGCGAAACCGACCGCAGCGTGATGGAAGCACCCGGCCTGATACTGGTCGCCTCGTAGATTCCATGGTTTCCGCCTAAGTAACGCAAGACATTTAGGAAGAATACGGGAAAACTGGCTCGAAGGTGCCATGTGGTATTTTCTTCATTCTGTCCTTTTTCGTTCTTTGGAAGGATCTCCATTCCTAAAACGGCATCTTCGAAACCCCCTCGGGATCCGATTACTAAGAAGGGCCCAACGGTCATGTCGATCAGGGTGTGGGAACCGTCGGGACCATGCACCGGAAATCCGTCCAGGAAAAGTACGTCGCCCAACTCGACAAACTGTGTCAGCGGATGTTGGCGGTCTACGTCAGTGATCAAGACTTCACCCCGCTCACTGGCTTTCCAATCAGGTAGTGGGGGTATGCTCCCCAAAAATAAAGTATTCGCTTGAGGCATTTTTGGGGGCACACATTGATGGTAAACGATTAGGTCATAGGTTCCGTCGTCCGCTTGGCGTTCATAATCGGGCGTCAATAGCTGCGACGGTTCGGCGAACGTCACTATCGCGATTTTTCTGGCTTCTTCCGTCTTTGTAACTGCCTCAATTGCTGGGTTCGAAGGACACACGAAAAGCACATTTGCTTGACGCGGAGGATTAAGCGGAGCAAAGGCGCGATTATCCAGCGCCAAATCATCGTTCAGAGCCAAATCCAGTCGCAGCTCACCGCCTTCACTATCTGTCAGCTCGAACTGAACACCGGATCCGCCGCGAGCCGGAACTTTCACCGTGGTTGCGTCCAATAATTTGTCGTTCAAATACAACGAGGCCTCCACGGCGAGTTCCTTTTCCGAACAGTTTTCCAGACGTCCAAAGGCTTGGACTTGACCTGGCTTCTCCGTGTTTCGATCGGTCGAAAAGGCGGT
>JANNPR010000047.1:0-11110 GCA_031400345.1 Planctomycetota bacterium
GCCTTCCCCGCAATCCGCTACCGGCACCGTGACCGTCACGGTCGCCCCGGTGAATGATCCCCCCACGACGGTCGCCGACAACCGCACGATCGCCGAAGACTCCACCACGGCATTCAACGCCACGATTTTAGTAAACAATGATAGCGTTGGACCCGTCGATGAAGCCGGTCAGACACTGACAGTCACCGCGGTTGCGTCGACTAGTACCAACGGTGGATCGGCCACGCTGGTGGGAGGTACTCTTAGTTATTCCCCACCTGCCAATTTTAATGGTGTGGATACGTTGGCGTATACCGTCACGGACAACGGCCAATCGGACGGAGCTGCCGATCCGCGCTCAGCCAATGGAACCATTTCGTTCACCATTACTCCGGTCAACGATCCACCTGTTGCCGCGAATGACTCCACCAGCACTGCGGAAGACGCACCTTATACCTTTGTGCCAGCCGAGCTGACTGCTAATGACTTGCCGGGACCCGCCGATGAGATTTCTCAGGTGTTGTCACTGGCGAGTGTTAGCGCGACAAGTTCGCGAGGGGGCAGCATTACGTTCGACTCCGCGAGCGGGCGATACACATACTCTCCGCCGGCGAACTTCAACGGAGTCGATACGTTCACCTACACGGTGCGAGACAATGGTCAAACCAACGGAGTCGACGATCCACGATCGAGCTCGGCCACCGTTTCTATCACTCTCACGGCGTCCAACGATCGGCCAGTTGCTGTCAACGATACCTACAACTCAAACGAAGATTCGACGCTGCAAGTTGCAGGGCGCGGCGTTCTCGCCAACGACTTTGACATCGATGTTCCAGCCGAGACATTGTCGGTTTCGTTCTTTAATAACCGCAGTGCGCTAGGAGCGGCGGTGAACGTGAATTTCGACGGTACGTTCAGCTACAATCCCGCCGGTGTCGCTGAAATTCGCGCACTACGAACGGGTCAGGTACTTCGAGATACGTTCTCGTACCGCATCAGCGATGGTAACGCCGAATCGGTAGAAGCGACCGTGACCATCAATGTCGAAGGCATCAATGACGCACCGCTGGCGGTGGATGACCTCTATTCGATCGCCGAAGACCGCACGCTGACTGTGGGCCCAGTCTCCGGAGTCCGTGCCAATGACAGCGATCCTGAAACGGACCCATCGGGCCTGAACTACCTGCGAGTGAGTGGTCCATCCCACGGCACTCTGACTTTCAACTTGGACGGGTCATTCAGCTATGCTCCCAATCCGAATTTCAATGGCCTGGATTCCTTCACCTACCGCGCCAACGATGGTCTCGCAAACTCGAACGTCGCCACCGTGCAGATTAATGTCACGGCGGAAAACGACGCCCCCTTGACTACGAACGATAGTTATAGGGCGAACGCAAATGCCCCGCTAACTATTAACGCTGCCGCGGGTGTCTTGCGCAATGATGGCGATCCGGAAGGGAGTGCACTGACCGCTCAACTTGTTTCCAACGCTTCGCATGGTTCCGTTTCTTTAAACGCCGACGGCTCATTTATCTATACGCCATCTGGTGGATTCACGGGGACGGATACATTTACTTACCGAGCGCGTGACGTTCAGGGTGCCCTAGCAAACGTGGCCACGGTAACCATCTCTGTCGAACGCAACGCGCCTTGGCAGAACATACGAAACTCATTGGACGTCAACGCCGATGGCTCGGTGTCGCCGATCGATGCCTTGGTGGTGGTAAATCGATTGAACCAGTTTGACGCGGGCCCGTTACCGGCCCCAGGTTCTGAAGGGCCGCCTCCGTTTTATGACGTAAATGGCGACAATCAAATCACTCCTCTCGACGCGTTGATGATCATCAACTTCCTGAATGGTTCGGACGCTGGTGAAGGTGAAGACAGTTCTGACCTCCCCGTTGGGGCGCCGTTCGACGAGATGCTTCTGCCGCAGCTGGTTCTGCCTGACTACCAGCAAGATCCTCTGGATTCGTTTATGTCTAATCCACAACAGCAAGCCAGCGCTGCCAGACGCTTAATGAGCCTCTCTGAATCGCCAGGAGCGCCACAGCTACTTGCATCTCAGCAACGAGCCTCTCGGGCAGACCAGCCCGTCCGCTCTGCCATCCAGGAACGATCAATGAACGCCCTCGACGAAGTTATCGAGGACCTTCTAAATGATGATTCTCATCGGGGTCGCGGCAAAAACGCCGCCGATCGGGCCATCGCCGAACTATTTGGCTAAGAACGCGCAATTCAGTTTTGATTCCGAGCACCCATTCGACCGAAATTAATTGGTGAGATGCTCGGCATGCGTTGCGCAGTTAACGCATCGACCACTCCTGTGCGTGTCACTGCGCAGCACGCATGCAATCAAGGCGGACTTTTCCCGATCAACCGTGAAAATAATTCGGTCTATTCGTTTTGCGTATCTTGCGTATTTCTCGCAACCTCCTGCGGATCGGCTGATCTTTCGCTTTCTACGCAGGCGATCAGCTAAATCCATTGTAGAAGTCGGTTTATCAGACCCAAATCGCACGCTTCGAATGTTGGAAGTGGCGCAGATGTTCCAATCGAAATCCGATCTGCGTTACGCTGCAATCGACTTATTTGAGGGGCACCCGACGTCAGGACTAGCTCTCAAGCGAGCGCACCAGCTATTCAGCCCTCAGGTCCAGCAACTGCGACTCGTCCCAGGTGATCCGCTGTCAGCACTTTCTCGATGTGCCAATACGTTATTGGGAACGGATTTGCTTATAATTCACGCTCATCAAGATCAAGCAGCCCTCACACAGGCCTGGCTCTATGTGCCTCGGATGTTGCACGAACATTCGATGGTGTTCATTGAGGAACCCTTGTCTGGCCAGCCAGACACAAAATTCCGGCAATTGACCCCGGCGGACGTGGAGCAGCTAGCAGCGACACAGCGGCGAACTGCAAGGCGTGCGGCTTAACTCGGAGTCCTCCTGCCCGCTAAAAGTTGCAATTCTTTATCCCGTCGCCCCGGAAACGCTCGCGCAAAAAGCGTTCCACCGATTTAACGCTTCATCGACCTTAATTTGGGGTGGGAGGGAAGGGTGGGGGTGAGGATTGCGTGAATAATCTGGTCAGCAGGATTATTCTGCCTTCCCATAACTTGTCACGCCGTCAGTAAACTCCCTATAATCGTGCAAGTTTACCAGCAGGCGTGGATCCGGCATAATTTCGACTCTTGAACTATAGTTTTTCTATGGCGTGTGGACCTGGTTGATTATGCTGAGCGAACGGTTTTGCGGTCGCGTTACCCCGAGTATCGCGGCGTCCAGGGACAAGCGGGAACGACTTCGTACTTGTTCCGCAGATGAATTGTTTTGCATACGTAGGTCCTGCCCTTACATGACGTAGCGGTGCGACTGAGGACGACTGATCTAGGAGTGCCTCGGCAGCTTTGTTACGATTCCCGCCCCTTCTCCGGGCGACCGGGCATTCTAGAACCAGCTCCATGGTGAGGCACTGATCGATGTGTGGAATTGTCGGCTATATTGGCCCCCGCGTGGCGGTAGAGTTTCTGGTAGAGGGCTTGCGCCGGCTGGAATACCGCGGTTACGACAGCGCGGGTATTGCTACCATGGGTCCCGACGGTCAGATGGTAGTCACTCGAACCGTGGGCCGCATCGATCATCTCGCCAAGCAAGTGGCGGCGACTAATCACGTTGAGAACCACGGCATCGGCCACACCCGTTGGGCCACTCATGGAGCAGCAACGGAGCACAACGCGCATCCGCACTTCGGCGGAGACCGACTGTTGGCACTAGTTCACAACGGTGTCATTGAAAACTATCAGCAGCTGAAAGCACATCTCGAGGCAGAAGGTTATTGTTTCCAGTCCGAGACGGATACGGAAGTCATTGCCCATTTATTGGCTGATTGTTTGGAACGGCATATGGCGGTCGGCATGCCGGCCGGTACGAAAGAGACCCCAGCCTTCCTTTCTAATGTCATGAAAGAGTGTCTCACGCATCTCCGAGGCACATTCGGCCTGGTCGTTGTCTTCCGCGATTTTCCCGGCACGATTGTGGCCGCCAAGTTGGGAAGCCCCATCGTGATTGGGGTCGGTAAACGCGAACACTTCGTATCCAGCGACGCGGCGACACTGGTTGGTTACACGGACAAGATTGTCACCCTACATGACCATCAGGTAGCGGTGATCTTGGCCGATTCGCTACATGTGACGCACCGCGATCAAGGCCGGGTTCGGCATAGCGTTGAGTCTTTAAATCTGGAGTCAAGCGATGTCGGCCTGGACGGTTTTCCGCATTACATGCTTAAGGAAATCCACGAACAGCCGCAGACGTTGAAGAACGCGATGCGCGGTCGGCTGGTAGACGATGATGCCACGGCTATCTTCGGTGGACTGAATCTCACACTGCAACAATTGCGGGGGGTGAATCGGATCATTCTCACGGGGTGCGGAACCAGTTGGCATGCCGGACTCTACGGTGAGTACGTCATGGAGGAGCTGGCTCGGATTCCCGTGGAAGTGGAATATGCCAGCGAATTGCGATATCGAAATCCGCCGGTCGAGCCCGACACGCTATTGTTTGCAGTCACGCAGAGCGGCGAGACTGCGGACACTCTAGCCGCGGTCCGAGAAATGAAACGCAAGGGGCACCGGTCATTAGCCATCTGCAATGTCGTTGGCAGCAGTGTGGCTCATGAAGCGGACGGTGGCATCTTCTTACATGCCGGCCCGGAAATCGGTGTCGCATCGACCAAGGCATTTACATCACAGTGTGTCGTTTTAGCATTGCTGGCGTTGTTTTTTGGCCGCATGCGGCACATGAGCTTTGATTCCGGAAAGCGAATAATCGACGCGCTACGGCAACTCCCTGATCAAGTGCAACTTGCCTTAGAAACAGAGGACGTTGTCCGTCGGATTGCGGTGAAGTATCAGGATGCCACAAATTTTCTGTACCTTGGTCGGCAGTATAACTTTCCGACGGCGCTGGAAGGCGCTCTGAAGTTGAAAGAAATTAGCTACATCCACGCCGAGGGATACCCGGCGGCCGAGATGAAACATGGACCGATCGCGCTGCTGGACGAGCACACCCCCTGCGTTTTTATTAGTCCGCAGGGATTTGTGTACGACAAAGTGCTCTCCAATATGGAAGAGGTGAAAGCTAGGCGTGGACCGGTTATCGCTATCGTTGAAGAAGGGGATTCACGTGTTGCCGATCTAGCGGACGACGTTGTTGTCGTGCCGCGAGTGGCAGAATTCTTGCAGCCAATCGTGAACGTTATCCCGTTGCAGTTGCTGGCCTATCACATCGCAGTGCTTCGTAACTGCGACGTCGATAAACCGAGAAATTTGGCCAAGAGTGTGACCGTTGAGTAACTATAATCGAATCAACAATTTTCAAGACCAATCAGGAAATGACCCATGTCCAAAATCGAATTAGCACTGAGCCAAGGGAGCCGCAAGGCGATTTGTGTACAAGTTGGTGAGTCAGCAGGACTTGAACTCGCCGATTTGATCCAGGAAATTGCGGCCCGCATTCAGCGTCTGGAACGTAACAAAGTTGACGTGACGCACATCGCACCGGCGGATAGCGCCAACCTACTTCATCTAGTGGGTGAAGATCAAATAAATTAATGGCGGATCGGTTCACCGCCAGCTAAGGCCGTAGTGGTATGTCTAAGGTTACCGACGTACCCTTTTCTTGGGTGGAACTTGGGGCTCATTGCCGAATGGCTGATTGCCATACGCCGAACGAGGCGGATCATCCGTTTCTTTAACTTCCTTCCGCAATCGCGCCAGTTCCGCGCGCAACTGCGTCACCGTCTCTGCGTAGGCGGGATCGTCGAAAAAGTTCTTCACTTCCAGCGGATCCTTTTCTCGATCGAGCAGCTCCCAATCGTCGACGTCTGGCTGGTAATAATGCACGAGCTTGAATCGGTCGGTAACCACTCCGTAGTGTGGACGCACACGATGTGGAACTGGGAACTCGTAGTAGTGGTAGTAAAAACTCTTGCGCCAGTCGTTCGGTGTTTCTCCTTTGCAGAGCGGCACGATACTGCGTCCTTGCATGTCCGCAGGAATGGCTGCTCCCGCCACGTCCAGAAATGTCTCTGCGAAATCCAATAGAGAAACAATGTTACTGTTTACATTTCCTGGTTGTGTCACGCCCGGCCAGCGAACTAACAGGGGGCTACGCAGCGATTCTTCGAAGATCCATCGCTTGTCGAACCAACCGTGCTCGCCCAAGAAAAAACCCTGATCGGATGAGCAAACCACGACGGTGTTCTTTGCGAGCCCTTCCTGTTCCAGGAATTCGAGCAACCTGCCTACGCTCTCGTCCACCGCCTTCACGCAACCAAGATAGTCGTGCATGTATCGGTTATATCGCCAGCGGACCAGATCCTTGCCACTGAGATTGGCTTGGCGAAACGCCTCGTTGCGAGGTGTGTAGTAGGCGTTCCAAACCTGTAACTGTTCGTCGTTCATATTTGGAGCCGGGCGTAACTTGGCATCCACATCCGTGAATGTTCGATCGAGTCCCATGTCGTGGTCGCTAATCGCCTTGCTGCGTCCAGAATAATCATCGAACAGCGTCTCCGGTTCAGCATGTTTGTGATCCTTGTCCCAACCCAAATGCCGCAGGGCTGGCGACCATTCGCGATGCGGAGCTTTGTGCTGGCTCATCAACATAAACGGCTTTGTCTTGTCGCGGTTCTTCAGCCACTCGATCGAGAGATCGGTGATGATGTCGGTCGTGTAACCCATGTGCTTGACCTGCTTGCCGTTGTCGATCATCGGCGGGTTGTAGTACAGGCCCTGCCCAGGCAGGACGTGCCAGTGGTCGAAGCCAGTGGGTTCACTGATAAGATGCCATTTTCCAATGACAGCCGTTGCATATCCTGCGACTTGAAGCAGCTTCGGAAACGTCTGCTGACCGGAATCGAAACGGCAGTTGGTATTGTTGTAAAACCCATTGAGATGTGAGTATTTGCCAGTCAGTATCGTGGCTCGGCTCGGACCGCAAATCGAGTTGGTCACGAGACAACGATCGAATCGCATCCCCTCTCGAGCGAGCCGATCGATGTTCGGCGTCTCCAGAAGCTTTCGTTTGTCCCCGTAGGCGCTGATGGATTGCCAGGCCAAGTCGTCGGAAAAAATGAACAAGATATTCGGCGGCGTCTTCGACTCAGCGCGCGTTTCCCGTATCGACGCGAGCGAAAGGCAGACGACCAAAGCAACGCACAAGCAGCGAACGACGCGATTCATTGGTGTTCTCGCCAATAGGATGTTGTTCGGCGTGTCAATATATCTCGTGGTTCAGGCCAAGTCGATTTACTAATCAAGTTCGCTTCCCAAACTTTGGTTATCAAGCGGATCGTTCTCTAACAGCTACTCCGTGTTCCCGCCTTTCGTGATTCGAATTGGATCTTGTCACTTCTTACCCTTGCGCC
Organism: Planctomycetota bacterium; assembly: GCA_031400345.1. Lineage (GTDB taxonomy): Bacteria > Planctomycetota > Planctomycetia > Pirellulales > Pirellulaceae > JANNPR01. Next base: position 7,411 of record JANNPR010000047.1, read on the forward strand.
GGGCTTTCACAGTGGAATTGGGCAGATGTGCTGGTCGGGCATGCGTGTACCTATCAAGCGCATTCTGCAAGAGCTTTGCGGCTGATGCGGCCTCGCCTTGAAGAGTGTCGATCTCAAGCGGTTGCTTTTCATCCGCGTCGTTTGCAAGATCAAAAAAGCTAGTGTTGCGATATAGCTTGTATCGGTGGTTCGCCGCGAATTCACCCACAAACTGATCTCGGGGCGCATACCAACAATAATACCACTGACGTGGATTACCTAGTTCACCACGCAGTTGGGAAAGAAAGCTGTGGCCATCGATCGCGAGCTGACTCGGCACGTCGATGCCCGCGGCCTCGCAAATGGTGGGCAGGAAGTCGGTGCTATCGACTAGTTCGCTACGGACTATGCCGGTCGCGAACTTTCCGGGCCAACTGGCGACAAGCGGTACATGCATCCCCAAGTGAGTCGTCTGGCCCTTGCCGCCGATGACAACGCGGTCACCCATCGTGGAACGCGTCCCCGCGCCGGTGCCGTTGTCGCCCATGAACAGGATGAGCGTATTGTCGCGCAGACCAAGCTCGACGAGACGCACGACAAGTTTGCCGATCAGCTTGTCCATGTATGCCACCATGTCGGCGAAGTGTTCGTCTATGCCGTGTGGATTTCGGTCCCTTTTCTTTGTCTTTCCGCTGCCGTCATAGTCGGGGCTATCGGGAGTTGCGTCGTACGGCGCGTGAGTAAGCATCATTGGGTAATACAGAAAGAACGGGTTGCTCTTCTTACGCTCGATGAAATTCAGGACGTAATCGTTGACGATGTCGGGCCCGTATTCGCCAGCGGAGAAGTCCTTCTCAATGCCGTTTATTTCCAGGCCTGGGTTCCTATAGCGGTCTGGTCGACGCGTGTGCTGCCATAGACAATGTTCGTCGAAACCAAACGTTTTGGGCAGATTTGGGTCTCGGCCAAGTTGCCACTTCCCGGCAATACATGTCGCATAGCCTGCCTGCTGAAACAGATTGCCAAATGTAATGGCTGCGGGGTCCATCTGGCCGAACGTGAGATAGTTCCGCACGTTGTAAATGCCGGTCATGAGCTGAACTCGCGTCGGGGTGCAGAGCGGCTGCACGAAGCAATGCGTGAAACGCACACCCGTAGCAGCGAGCTTATCCAGCGTGGGAGTCTTATAGGACGTTCCGCCGTTGGCGCCGATGCACTCGTAGCCCAGGTCGTCGGCCATTATCAAGATGACGTTCGGCCTCCGCGGCTGGGCGGCTTGGACTGGCGATACCGTCGCGGTCAGCTGCATGAGACTCACTGCAAACAGCAGGACACCGACGAAACGTTGGCAATTTGCATTTTTCATGGCTTACACTCAGGAGGTTTAAGGTAGGCGGCACGAAATAATCTCCCGGTAGGACTTATAGAAATTGTGCGGCCCCGCGGAAACGGTTCATCCGTTTGTTCGACTCGACGGGGATATTAAACCACAGAGGGCACCGAGGACACAGAGTCACGGTTTGGACCGTCGGATGCCGTCTTTTAGCAGTTCGACGTTGAAATTGAGGAGCAACCCGGACGAGATACCAGCCAATTTCACGTATGTCAACAACTGCGTTTTTCTGCATCAACCTTTGTGTCACTATCAGTCAGGATGCGCGTGGGCCGCGCGGATTCTATCAGGATTTGCTCGGACTGGCGTAAGCTCTCAGTGCTACAACGGTAAGATCCAATGCGAATCACGAAAACACGAAGGACGAAATCGCCGCATGTAGGAACGATCGACTTGGTGATCATGATTGGGGCACTGCCGTTGAGGAGCAGTTGTTTCGACAAACGCTCTCCGAGAATCCAGATCCCAGAGGCAATTGGATCGACACGAATGCTTCGAGAATCGCTCCCAACAATCGCGTCGATTCGCGTCCCTGCCAACCTTCTTTATGAATTCGCGTTTTCGTCTTTCGTGTTTTCGTGATTCGCATTTCCGATTGTTGTACACAACTTAGACGAAATTCTATTGAACTCATTTTCGTTGCGGCCACAGGCCGCGCTGTGTCCTCTGTGGTTCCACCTCCCTTCGGCCGAACTTATTTTTTCCAGCTTGGCTTCTTATGCCGAGCTCGGGGATGTTTGACTGTCTGATCCGTCTTTGGGGAATCGTCCATGATTGCTCCAGGCATTCGGTCGATTAATTCGACGAGTTGTGCTTGAGGACGCACCGGCTCTTCGAGTTTTTCAGGATCTTCTGCCATTTGCTTGCGGCGACGGCGGGACTTTGGTTCCGTGCCAGGCACGAGCTCATATTTCACCGGCTGGCCTGGCTCGATCGACGGCTGCGGCACGCACGCCCCAATCGCCGTTACATGGAAAAAAATATCCTGTCCCGAGTCGGGTCGTATAAACCCGAAACCTTTAGCAGGGAAAAACTGAACCACCGTTCCGTATCGCATGGTAACTCTCTCCCGAGGTGAGTCGGGCGACGTGCTAGGTAACAAGTTTCCAAATCAGAGTCAGCTTGGTCAATACCGCGACAATCTCATCGGCATGCGTGAGAGGGAGCACATGGCCACCGCCAACTACGACGACATCGGGGTTAACATACCGCATGGGAAACGTCGTGTCTCGATCTCCGTGAATCTGAATGACGCGTACTTTGTCCAATTCCTGCGAAGCATTCCACCGCAACGCAGAAGCCGTCGCCCACCGATGCCACGCACCCGTGTCACCCGCAAGTTTTGTCAATCGTGAAGTCGTATCTGTTCGAATCCGCTTGGGATAGGAATCGGCAACCGCTCCGATTGCCTTCAGGATAGTTTCAACCGGAATCTGCGCAAATGGCCGAAGAACTCGAAACCACGGTGGTAGCTGACGTTTGTCACGCACCGATGAAATGAGGACACATGCTCTTGCGTTCAATCGTAGCGCCAACTCTCGTGCAACAATGCCGCCGAACGAGACGCCACAAACGATCACATCGTCTCGAATGGTAATTGAGTCCGCGAGTCGCAACGAGTAATCCTGGATAGACTCGCGCGATAGCGGATGAATCCACGGTACAACAGACGCCATGGGAAGATGGGGAGTGAGTCGATCGAAGATGCGACCGTCGGGAGTCATTCCCGTCAACAGTAAGATCCTAGTTGTCATACCATATCAGTTTGCCAGAGTGCCCGAACGTGTTCGGCAATCACGCCTCCATTGTGATTAAGGTTGTTCGGCATTTGGCCGCGTCCGTGCGCCGCGTTGTTGGAGTTTGATCTTCGTCCGATTCGCCGTGGTTAAACAGCCGGTGAATTAGCGAGCCTTCTGCCATATTCGCCCTCATACTTTTCTACGAGGTCAGAATAATGCCCGCCGCCCACTACCATTTTCCCCGTCACATAAAGAGCATCTTCACTGATTACATTCACGAAACGCAAAACCATGGCGTCTTTGTACCACTCACACGATGTAGCCTGAAGGTGTGCATACGCCAATATTATTACCATTCAGGTAAGGCGGTCTAACAACAATTTGACTTTACCGGGATGTTGAATCACAGAGGGCACACGCGGCCTGTGACCGCGACCAAAGCGATTGGAGTTGCATCCGCAGACTGCGCAACATCATGGAGGCGACGGAGAAACACCGCAGAGGCGGGACGGCCGCAGAGCGTCTGACTCCAGTGCCGCCGTATTCGGGCCGAAGGCCCAGCAGATAAGTTAGCCCAGGGCAAGTTCAC
>JANNPR010000085.1:0-3921 GCA_031400345.1 Planctomycetota bacterium
TATACCAACTTTATCAGCCTCCTAAAGATCCGGCCACAAACGAAATCACCGATGCGGTGCGTCCCGCGGGAGAATGGAACCACCTTCATTTACGAGTCACTCCAGAACAGAGCGAAATCAACGTCAATGGAATTCGCTACACCGTTTTTCAAAAAGGGAGCAAGGAGTGGAATCAGCGGGTTGCCAAGAGCAAGTTCGCAAAGATGCCGCAGTTTGGCAAACCGACAAAAGGGCACATCTGCTTACAAGATCATGGAGACCTGGTTTCTTATCGCAACATCAAGATTCGCGAGCTACCAGAAGATGGGTCAGTTCCCGATCCGAGTGATGGAAAACTGCCAGTGAAGGTAGAGATGGCGTTTCCTAATTTGAAATGGGCCGATTGGGAAGGCGTGGACGCGAATGGACGTCCTGAGCCGCTACGGCCAATCATCATTACCGGTGCCGGCGACGGTTCGGATCGCTTGTTCGTGGCTAACGAATGGGGCGAGGTTTACGTCTTCAAGAATGACGCTGACGTCAAGAGCAGCAAGGTATTCATCAATCTTCGGGATCGCGTGAAGTATACAGATGAAGAAAACGAAGAAGGTTTTTTGGGAATGGCTTTCCATCCAAAATTTAAGCAGAACCGTCAGTTCTTTGTCTACTACTCAACTAAGAAAACGCCTCACACCACCATCGTATCGCGGTTTCGTGTTTCCAAAGATGATCCGGACAAAGCGGATCCAAAATCGGAGGAGGTGTTGCTGACCATTCCTCAACCCTTTTGGAATCACAAAGGTGGCACAATCGCATTTGGACCTGACGGCTATTTGTACGTTGGATTGGGTGACGGTGGTGCGGCGAATGACCCCTTTAAAAATGGTCAGAATTTGGCAACTTGGCTTGGATCCATTCTGCGGATTGATGTGGATCACCACGACGCTGGAAAAGCGTATGCGATCCCCAAAGATAATCCATTCATCGATCGCAAAGGTGCGAAACCCGAGATTTACGCCTTCGGTTTTCGAAATGTCTGGCGATTGGCTTTCGATCGCGAGACCGGAGAACTTTGGTGCGGCGATGTCGGGCAAAATCTTTGGGAAGAAATCAATATCGTAACCAAAGGTGGCAATTACGGCTGGAGCTTGCGGGAAGGGACTCATCCTTTCGGAAACTCTGCCGGCGATCGCCCATCCGACCTTGTCGAGCCGATTTGGGAATACGATCACCAGGTCGGTAAATCGATAACTGGGGGGCATGTTTACCGTGGCAAGAAATTGCCAAGCCTTCAGGGAAAATACGTTTACGCGGACTACGTGACGGGCAAAATATGGGCACTCAAGTACGATAAGGCCAAGGACCGGGTCGTTTCTAATGAAAGCATTCCGACCCCGCACTTACCGATCATTACGTTTGGTGAAGATGACGATTTGGAGTTGTACTTTGGAGTGGTAACCCCGGACGGTACAGGGATCTACCGATTTGTGAAATGAGTAAATCCGCGGTCCATGCGTTTACCAAGAGCGGCACGTACGGGAGATGAGGAAAGCATAGTCAAATCGCGTTCCGTAAGAATCAAACCACGAAAGACGCGAAACAGACGAAAGAACATCGCATGGCGATCCTAAGCTGATGCTTGCTAGATCGCCCAGTCAGACCCGGCCTGTCACAAACGCAGGGAATTCGTTTACAATCCCTAGATTGAGGTCAAAGTTAGTGGTGCAGACGTAGTAAGGAACTTGGTCATGGCCAAATCGAAGAAAAAAGCCGAAATTGTCTTTCTTGTCTGCGAGGAAACGGGTGCTTACAACTACGTCTTGAAACGTAAGCCGGGCGGCGAGAAGCTAAAAATCAAAAAGTACAACCCAAAGCTGCGAAAACACACGATTCACGTTGAAAAGAAAAAGTAGATTGATTTCTTGAATGGATTAAGACGGCGAACGAAATCGCTCTGCTAACTTCTCATTCCGCTTGCGAATCTAATTGGGTGCCTTTGCGGAAACACCCTTTGCCGGACACACGGACGAAATGGCAAAAAGTTGGCGGTTTTCTCCACATGACGCCGATCGCGTGACCAAGCTTGAGCGTGGAACGGGTGTTCCCGCCGTTGTCGCTCAGCTATTGGTCGCACGAGGAATGTACGAACCCAGTGATGTTCACGCATTTCTTGACGCCAAATTAACGGGCTTGCGGGACCCTAATGAGTTGCCAGGCGTGCCGCAGGCTGTCAGTTGCATCTACTCGGCGATTCAGCAGAAACGCAAAATCGTCATCTATGGCGACTATGACTGCGACGGGATGAGTGGTACTGCGATTCTTTTTTCCTGTTTGCGAATCCTGGGAGCTGATGTCTCGTACCACATCCCCAATCGACTAGACGAAGGATATGGACTTAACCATGAATCCTTGCACAGCCTGGCTGCTCGTGGCGCGAAGATGGTCGTGACGGTCGACTGCGGAATTGCCAGCGTGGACCAAGCCGAAACAGCCCACGCGTTAGGGTTGGAGTTGATCGTTACCGACCATCACGAAATGGCTGATCAACTACCTCGGGCTGCGGCTATCGTTCACCCTCGCTTGCCGGGCCACTCGTATCCATTTGCTGGACTTTGTGGCGCCGGAGTGGCGCTCAAAGTTGCCTGGGCACTTTGCCAACGAGCTTGTGATGCCAAGAAAGTAAATGAGTCGTTGCGGGCGTTCCTAATCCAAGCAGTGGGCTTGGCCGCCCTGGGCGCTATCGCGGATGTGGTGCCGCTGCTTGATGAAAACCGGGTGCTCGTCCGTCATGGACTGGTGAGCCTGCGCCATCAACCGACCCTGGGCATCAGCGCACTTTTGAAGGTCACCAAGTGCGACGAGCGTTCAGCGTTGTCGAGTGAAGATATCGCATTCATGATTGCGCCGCGACTGAATGCGGTCGGACGACTGGGGCAGGCTCAACTGGGCGTGGAGTTACTAACCACGTGTTCCGCCGAGCGTGCCTTAGCGCTTGCCGAATATGTCAACGAACTCAACGTGCAACGTGATAGTGTCGAGCGCAGTATTTACCTGGCCGCAAACAAGCAGATTAAAGACAATTTCGATCCCGAGAATGAGTCTGCATTCGTGTTAGCAGGCGAAGGCTGGCATGCGGGCGTGATTGGTATTGTTGCCGGCCGCCTGGCGGAGAAATACCATCGGCCGGTGGTGTTGATCGCGTTGGACGGAACCGGGAATCGACCGGGCATGGGATCCGCGCGCACCGCATGCGGAGTGAACCTGCATGAATCGTTGGCCCAATGCGGCGACTTGCTGCTGTCCCATGGTGGCCATGCCGCGGCCGCCGGACTTCGGATCGATCCTGCACATGTTGACACCTTTCGGGCGGCATTTTGTAAATGTGCGGAGGCTAAGGTCAAACCAGAAGATCTGATCGCGGTTTTACGAATTGATGCGGAAGCACCCCTTTCACAGCTAACCTTGCGAACGGTGCAGCAAATGGAACAACTGGCACCATTCGGCGAAGGGAATCCGCGCCCCGTATTGTGTGCCAGCGGAGTGCGTTTGGCCGAGCCGCCGCGTCATATGGGCAAGAGCGATCGCCATCTGTCGGTCCGGGTGGTACAGCATAACGTCTCGTTGCGCGCTATCGCATTCGGTCGCGGCGATTGGCTGGAAGCCCTGACCAAGCTCGATTGCCCTATTGATGTGGCATACCGTCCTGTCATCAACGAGTTCCGCGGCCGACGATCGGTTGAAATCCAAATAGTGGATTGGCGCCTGGCTGAAAATATGGTCGCCTTAAGCGCCAGCTAACTCGTTGTAGTAGGCACACTCCGTGTGCCGTAGGTGGACCGCCATAGTGCGCTGCGTGGCGATGAACCCAGGCCAGGGCGTGCGCCATCTGCAAGGCGATGGTGTCCACCGTCACCGCCGGACACAGCGAGTAATTCGGGAACA
>JANNPR010000097.1:0-2875 GCA_031400345.1 Planctomycetota bacterium
GCGTCTGACTCCAGTGCCGCCGTATTCGGGCCGAAGGCCCAGCAGATAAGTTAGCCCAGGGCAAGTTCACGGCGTAAGCCGTGAACGCCGCCCTGGGTATTTGCACCATGTTGGTTTTTACTTATCATCATTTCTGTGCTGTGCCGTGAGAGGTCGTTTTTTTTACCAATAGGAGGACGCATGATGCATCGAAGATGGTTACCTACATTCGTGGCACTCGCGGCGGTGACGGGCCTAGCCGTCGCAGCGGACCTGCAATCGGGCTTGCAGGTCGGCGACGCGGCGGGGGTTTTTCATGTGAAAGACATTACCGGACCCAATAAGGGCAAGTCCCTTTGCTATCGATGACGCTATGGAGCTCGTCCGGTTGTCGCGATTTTTGCTCGCGAGATGACCGACGGCTTGACCAGTTTGGTCAAGAAGGTTGATGCTATAGTTGGAAAGAACAGCGATAAGAAGATGGCTGCGTTTCTCATCCTATTATCCGAGGATGCAGATGGGTCCGCTCCGAAATTAGAAGAAATTGCCAAAAAGAACGGGATCGAAAATACGCCGCTCACAATCTTCGACGGAGAAGCCGGACCGGGCAATTATAAAATTGCCAAAGACGCTGATGTCACGGTTCTGTTATGGCGGGATCGAACAGTCGCCGCCAACCACGCCTTCGAAAAAGGCGGGCTCAACAACGCCGCGATTGAAAAGATCGTGGCAGACACCGAGAAGATTTTGAAGTAGTTTTTGGCTCACGGTGCCGCACACATTCTGGCTCACCCGCCCTTCGCGGCGGGTGAGCTCCTTTTTTTCCGCGAAGCTCAAGGCGGAGTTGATGATGGGTTTCGCCCTGCGGACTCTTCGGTTTCGTCTGGGTTCCTTTTCACCCGCTTGGCTTGTTTTGCTGACCTACTCCCATTTGCCAGCGGCGCCCAACAACAGTTTGCTCGACATCTCCGCCGATGGGAAATTGTTAGCATGCGCCAATCGTGACAGCGGCACGGTCACGATCATCGATCGATTGACGCTGGGGAAACTCTGGGAAGTTCCCGTTGGAGCACATCCGGAAGGCATTAGCTTTGTTGGCCGATCACATGAACTGGCGGTTACCGTCTACGACGAAGATAAAATTGTCTGGCTCGACGCAGACTCGGGTTCGACGATTGGTCAGCTTGCGGTATTCGATGAACCGTATTCGATCGTGAGTGACTGGGCCGGACAGCGGTTGTACGTCACGCTGGATTATCCTGGACAAGTCGTGGAGATCGACGCCCGGGAACGAATCATCACGCGAGCTTTTGACACGGGGCCATTCTCTCGAGGATTGGCGTTGGCGGCGGACGAAAAGCGACTGTTTGTTTCTCAGTTCTACACGGCCGATGTGGTGGCACTCGACTTAACCACGGGGGAAGTAGTAGATCGATGGCCCGGAATAAGCAACGATAATCTAGCCCGACAACTCGTCCCCCACCCGCACCGACCGAAACTGTACCTTCCTCACATCCGATCCCGAGTCACTGCGGTGCACGGTGAGGGATCCATTTTTCCGTACATTTCGGCGATTGACACGCAATCGAATGAGGTAAAAAGGCGACGCCGAATTCCGATGGATTCATTTTTGGGAATCCAAGTCACCGCGAACCCATGGGAGGCAGCGATTTCACCCGATGGGAAATCATTTTATGTGGTGTTTGCCGGCACTGACGACATGTTCGCCTGCCAAGTCATCGATGATGATTATCGTGAGATCTCCTATCGCCAACGGGCGACATTGGGATCCAACCCGCGAGCCATTCGGGTGTCACCTGACGGTGCGACGGTCTACGTCTACAACGCACTCGACTTTCAAATCGTGGCGCTCGATGCGATCACACTCAAATCGCGTGGGATGATTGATGTCTCGGAGAATCCGCTGCGCGCAGAGGTTTTGCGAGGCAAAACCTTGTTCTATTCGGCGCTCCCACCGATGGTCGGTCGACGCTGGATTTCATGTGCGAGTTGCCATCCCGATGGTCAACCGGATGGGCGCACCTGGCACAATCCCGAAGGTCTACGCAACACACAATCGCTCGCGGGACTCGACTCGACACATCCCATTCATTGGTCGGCCGACCGGGATGAGGTTCAAGATTTTGAATTCACAATTCGGGGCCCGTTGATGCAGGGTCGCGGACTCGTCTCTGGCGCCATCCACAACGAACTCGAAGCTCCTAACAAAGGCATCTCAGTCGATCTCGACGCGCTAGCCGCCTACACCAATTCACATCCATTCACACTCAGCCCGTTTGCTAAGCAGGGACTGAACGATTCCGCCCACCGAGGCAGGGCTATTTTTTTCTCGGGACAAACGCGGTGCACAACGTGTCACAACGGATCACAATTCACCGATTCGCGTACTGGGAACCGTATCGTCCGCCACGATGTGGGAACCGGCAGCGACGATGCGCGTGAAAAAATGGGCCCCGCGTATGACACACCCACGCTGTTAGGCATTTATCGTACGGCACCCTATCTGCACGATGGCCGAGCGGCAACAATCATCGATGTTTTAACAAAATACAATCCCCGCGATCAGCACGGGACCACCAGCCACTTGACTGCCGAACAGGTCGTCGACTTAGTCGAGTTTCTCAAATCGCTGCCGTTTGAAGGTGGGCATTCGGCAGTGAAAGGCCCCCCGGAAAGGGAACCGTCGCATTAGCGTGTTCGCACCCCGGAGGGTGGCAGCGACCTGGAGCATCTGAATGTCCGCGACGTACCTAAGAGGGCATTACCGCAACCGTACCTTTCGCTTGCGCATCAGGCTTCAATAATCCCCGCAGCCGGCGGGACATATTGACCACACTTGCACCCTCCTTCCAAGAGGTCGTAAACTGATTTACGG
>JANNPR010000118.1:0-3575 GCA_031400345.1 Planctomycetota bacterium
CATAGGCTTTGATGTTTGCTAAAGGGGTGCGCAGTTCGTGTGTCGCGGAGTCCAGGAACTGATCTCGCATCGCCTCCGACAGTTTCTGCTGCGTCACGTCACGAATGTTCCAGACGTGTCCCTGATTCTGAGTACGCTCGGCGGTACGAATCGGATGGCGTGCGACGCGCCAAGTTTGCTCACCATCGCTGCCTCGTTTTAATTCGACGATGACCGTCCTGCCACGAAAGTCCGGATCAAGCAATGCGCCGCCTTGGCGTGCGTCGGCAGATAGCGCAAGCACCGCCTCCAGTTTTTGGCCGAGCAGCGACGTAGCATCGTCATTCACAGCCAGAAGCGCCCCTAGAGCTTGATTGTGGAAAGTGATCCGCCCCTCCGGATCAGCGACCGCGATCCCATCTGAAAGGCTGTTCAAAACGTCCGCTGACCGTTCCTGCCGACGCGATTGGATGGCCTCTGAGAGACGCTGATCCAAGGCCGATGGTTTACCGTTTGTGCCCCGGAGTGACTCAGTGACCCGGTTCCAACCGATCACTGCGGCGGACACACCATGAATCGGCTGAAAGCTCACTTCATGGATGGAATTGGCAACAGCAGCGCGTCGTAGCTGGCTTTCGATACCTTCCGCAGGACGAACCATACGCTGTAACAAAAATGCTCCGATTCCCAACCAGATTAAGGGAACTCCAAGCCCATACGGCGCGTACGACGCCGCCAGTCGGGCTGATTCCCAGGGGGAAGGTTCTGCTTCTGTGACGTTGAGCGACCCGAAGTTCCGGTCCCCCACCTGTAATGGAACCTCATACAGTCTCACCCACCGATTTGTTCCCGAGATCAGATACCGCATGCCCATGATCTCGGGATGCGACAACTTCAACAGATTTCCATCGGTTTTTTGCAGGGGTTGGCCGACTAGGTGCTTGTCCGAGTGTGCCCGAAATAGCTTGTCGCGTGAAACGACAGCACAGGTAATCAGTTGATGCTCACTCTGGAACCGTTCCACCAGGGGCTGAAGGTTAACGCCGCTTTGGCTGAGCAGGTCTAGCTTTACAGTCTTAGCTAAGCGATCCAACCGTTGTAAGACATCCCGTTCCTGCGAGACAACCGCCACGAGATGGAAAAGATAGATTGCCGCGACACTAAGCCATACCAGCGATGCCAGACCGTAGAGTAGGTAGTGCACCACTACCCGCCGAGGAAGTTCGATATGAATCGCTTTGCCCAGCATATGGAATCACTAACAGCATGCTAAAGATTGTGGCGGCCATTGTTTATCGAACATTGGCTAAGGTTTTGTCGACAGCCTGTGTAATTTCTTTGGGACTGAACGGTTTGAGGAATAGACCCGCGATGCACAATTCTTCCCGCAGCCGCGGCAGTTCCAGCTCCAACCCCTTGGCCGTCAGCATGAATATGGGAATGTCGCGGTAGTTCTCCATTTCGCGCAACCGCTGCGTCAGTTCCAAGCCAGTCATTTCTGGCATCTGCTGATCGGTAATGACGAGATCGAATTGCTTCGTCTGCGCCAGTTCGTATGCCTGACGACCCGTCGCCGCTACGGTTACGCGATATCCGCTACGTTCCAGATTGAACTTTAGGACACTGGAAAGCGCCGGATTGTCATCCGCGACTAACAGACGGTACGCTTTCGATCCCGCAAAGGACTCGGCTGAATGGGCAAGGTCTTTGCTCGCCGGGCAATTGCGAGCCGTATCCTTCACAGCGGAGTTTGAATGAGTCATCATCGGTTTGCCGAAACTCGTCCTCAATCGGTGGAAAGCTATCTCGCGAAAGTCTTCTCACGCGACGAGAATCGAACTAAAACTGATTGTAGGTAATTGTGGCATCGGTCGCCGAAGCAGTGTTGCTGTTTGGGATGAAATCCCCCGTCGCCCCGTTGTACATCCAACCGGTAAGATTATTGGCGGCAGCTCCAAAGGACACGACATTGTCCTTCTTCCCCACTGGAGATTTTGGGAAGGTACCACGGACATAGGTGGTCAGCGCTAACTTGAAATTGGCATCCGTTGTGGACGGAGGAAGAGTCCCATTGTTCTGGGCGGCGTATAACTCGATTGCGTCCCGAATAACTGAAAGTGTTTGCTTTAATCCGTTATCCGTTGCCGAACCCGATGTGTTTAGCAACTTGGGCGCGGCAATCGCGGCCAAGATCCCTAAAATCAGCACGACGACGACGAGCTCGACCAAAGTAAAGCCTATTCGACGCTTCATATTTCTAACTCCGCGGGCAATTGACCCATTGCTTTAACTGCTTGATTTGGTTCAGCCACATATCTCGGTCGATCAATCCTAGGTTACGATTCCGGCCGCACGTATATCCGTTAAAAAACCGCCGATTTATTTGACTTGTCCCTTGCGAATCGTGCTCATCGTGGCGCATGGTTCGGCGCGTTAATTGGAATTCGTCATACAACCCCGACCACTAGACCAGTGCTTGCCTCGTAGTGGCGCGGGGGTACTCGAATGTACCTCACGGCGGAAGTGCTCGGAGGGAAGGCATTTCGAGCCTCGAGTCGAGCTCCGACAATGGTTCCCCCAGTCAGGGGGCAAGCGATTTGTCCAGGCGTCAAATCCGTTATTTTGACTAGTCTCGCGCCTGACCTAGGCTTCACGTATATGGGCCTATTACGGGGGAACATCGTCTGTGGCATTTAGCGAAGTTGCCGACATATTGGAGAACGGAACTTCTGTTAAGGAGGCGTTCGCGAATGCGCTTTGGGAGGCCTTCGAAGTCGACTTCGATTTTTGGCAGCATGACGGCAGCTGGACTTGCCAATCCGATGCTGGCGGGCAGTTTGGTTCTCAAGCAGATGTCGACCAGCTAACTGCCGCGCTGCAAAATGCTCTGGCCGCAGATGATTCCGATGAGCTTTCCGTGTTTGTGCTGCGTGAACAATCGGAAGCACCCGTGTTGGTGATCCCATTCTGCCAGGATGGGCGACCGACTTTGGTAGCGACGGCGGTGTTCCCGAGGACTCCCGCCCGAATCCTCTTAAATATGGCGAGGCTTTTTTCTCGCGAATTCGACCAGCGCTGGCGGATCACAAAGCTAAACGACGAAAATGACGCCTTCGTTCGCCAGGTGACGGATGATTTTGAAGAACTGACGTTCCTACGCGGCATCGCCGAACGTTTGGAAGTTACAGAATTATCGTTTGACCTGATGCAATTGGGGGAACAAACGCTTCCCATGCTGCAACCCTTGGTGGATGCAAAAGGAATCTTGATCGTCAGCGCGACCGAACAAGACGACCCGGCCGGTGGCAAGATACCGGCGGTCGGCGATCCGTTGCTGTGGATCGGAAAACAACAACTGTCTGATGAAGCGTGCCGAAGGCTCGTGGAGCTGTTTCGTAAGGACGCGGAACATCAACCGGTCGTACGAAACTTTTTCCATCGCACTTCCCACGCGACAGCCTTTCCCGGGCTCCGTGAATTCATTATGGCTCCAATTGCCAAGGCCAGCCGCGTAATGGGTTGGCTGCTGGCGGTGACTCGCGAATATGAACAGGGCATCAATCCCGATGATCTGCCGTGGGGACTTAGCCAATTTG
>JANNPR010000127.1:0-4658 GCA_031400345.1 Planctomycetota bacterium
TGTGCGTTCTGCTCGAAAAGCCTGCTTTGTCACAAAACAAGGTGGTCGACGGAACAGGCCAAGAGGAGGCGGGCTTGGAATTTTTTGAGAAGAAAATCCGCCCCGTATTAACCGACAAATGTTATTCGTGCCATTCGGCGAACTCAAAAGCCATAAAAGGGGGCCTCAGGGTCGATTCGAAGATCGCAATTCGTCAGGGGGGCGATTCAGGGCCAGCGATTGTACCGGCCAATATTTCCGAGAGCTTGCTGCTCAAGGCCATTGAACAGGACCCGGACTTCTACGACATGCCGCCGGACGGGAAATTGCCGCAGGCGATCATTGACGACTTCCGCAAATGGATCGAAATGGGAGCGCCGGATCCTCGCGAGGACAACCCGAGCGTTCGGCCGAACGGCCCAACAATTGACTTAGAAAAAGGTCGCAAGTTCTGGGTGTTTCAACCGAGATCCTCTTCCCCATTTCCGGCCATCGTCGGCAGTGACTGGCCGCTGGGCCCGGTCGATTACTTTGTGCTTTCGAAACTTGAAGATCAAAAGCTACGGCCCGCACGAGATGCCTCGCGCCAGGAACTGCTGCGAAGAGTTTACTACGATTTGATTGGCCTGCCGCCGACCATCGAACAAATGGACGGGTTTCTTAGCTGCGACGACTCGCAGTTGGACCAGGCGTACGAGCGGCTGGTCGATGAATTGCTGTCCTCGCCGCATTTTGGCGAGCGTTGGGGACGACATTGGCTCGATGTCTTTCGGTTTGCCGAGTCGAGCGGCGGCGGCCGAACGCTGTTGTTCCCAGAGGCATGGCGTTATCGCGATTATGTCGTCGATAGTTCTAATCATGACCCATCGTTTCGCAAAGTAATCCTAGAACAGATCGCCGGGGATCTGCTCCCCTATACTTCGTATGAAGATCGCCGTGGCAAACTCATAGCAACAGCCTTTCTGGCCCTCGGACCCACGAACTACGAAGGCCAAGACAAGGATATCCTGGAAATGGACGTAATCGACGAACAGCTGGAGACGATTGGGAGATCGTTTCTCGGCATGACGATTGGATGCGCTCGCTGTCACGATCACAAGTTCGATCCGATTCCGACTCGGGATTATTATGCCATGGCGGGAATCATGCGGAGCACACGAACTCTGATCCACGAAAATGTTTCCCGCTGGGTCGACTCGCCGCTGCCGGCAAGCGATTCCGAAGAACCCATATTGCGTGCGCACGAGGAAAAACTAGCCGCGCTATCCAAGCAAATCCAAATTGCCAAAAAAGAAGCAAAAACTAGCAAAGGAATCACCGCCGAGAATGCTTCAACAATCGTCCCACTAAACTCAGTGCCCGGGATCCTGGTCGACGATGCAAAGGCCGCCCGTGTCGGATCGTGGACGCACTCGACGTTTACCAAGTCCTACATCGGTGATGGCTATTCGCACGATGGCGACCAATCCAAGGGGGATAAGACACTGACATTTGTTCCTCAGTTGCCAAAATCGGGTCGCTATGAAGTTCGATTAGCTTATGTGGCTGGTATCGACAGGGCAACGAACATTCCGGTTACCGTGTTCCATGCTGACGGCGAGCAATTAGTAACCGTCAATGAAAAAGTATCGCCGCCAATCGATGGGCATTTTGTTTCGCTTGGTGAATTTCGATTCGAAGCGAATGGCCAAGGGTTCGTTCTGATCTCTAACGAAGGCACGGATGGACATGTGATCGCCGATGCAATCCAGTTTCTAGCAGCCGAAGACGTCGCCAAAGTTGCAGCTACGGTTCCCACCGAAAGTCCAGACGACGAGGCTAAGAAGCTCGAGAAAGAGCTCAAGCGGCTCACCGAAAGCGGCCCAAAACGCGAATTCGCCATGTCTGTCCAAGAGCATGAGCGGATGGAAGACTGTCCCGTACTAATCCGCGGCAACTTAACTACGCGGGGCCCTCAGGTGCCTCGCGGCTTTTTGACCGTTGCTTCGACGAGTCCAGCTGCGGAGATCGGCACCAACGAAAGTGGTCGAAAGCAGTTCGCCGAATGGGTCGCAGACGACCGTAACCCGCTCACGGCACGGGTCTTGGTAAATCGTATCTGGAGCTGGCTGATGGGCGTGGGAATTGTGCGAACGACCGACAACTTCGGTGCGACGGGTGAACTTGCCTCACATCCACAGCTGCTAGATCGCTTGGCAAATCATTTTGTACAAGAAGATTGGTCCGTGAAGCGCACCGTTCGCGAGATTGTTTTGTCGCACACTTATCGGATGTCGTTAGAGCGAGACTCGCAGGCGCTAGCCGTCGACCCGGAGAATCGGTTGCTGTGGCGCATGAACCGTCGCCGCATGGAAGCGGAAGCCTTGCGCGACACCATGCTCGTCACCAGTGGGCAGCTCGATCGGCGGATTGGGGGTCCCAACATCAAAACGGGGACCACCATTGAATACGGTTACGATTTTATCGACACTCGGCGCAGCATTTATACGCCCGTTTTTCGAAACACACTATTGACGTTGTTCGATGCTTTCGATTTTGCCGACCCCAATCAGTCGATAGGCCGTCGCAACAACAGCACGTCGGCAACTCAGGCGTTGTACATGATGAACGATCCGTTTCCGCTGCATCAGGCGACTGCGGCCGCCCAGCGCTTATTGGCCGCCGCTGGATTGAACGACGACGAAAGAATTGTTCGAGCCTACCGCTGGGTGCTGGCGCGGTATCCTCTGGAGGCCGAGATTCACGCCGTGCAGGATCACATCCATCGCCAATCGAGTTCGGCCAAAGATACCGACCCGGTTCGCACGTGGGCTCAGCTGTTCCAGAGCTTGTATGCGAGTGTCGAGTTTCGGTATTTGAATTGAGACATTGAAGCCGCACGCGCAAGCATAGGAACGTCTCGAAGTGTGCCATCTGGCAGCCGCCGGAGTTGGCTACGATTCACAATTACGGTCGTTGGGCGGCAAGCCAGTGCGTGAAGTGGAGAGAAGTTAGCAGGATGTCGAGACAACAGGGCCTTTCGATTGTTCCCGGCTGTAAACTTAGATTCCGAACCGCTGCAGCACTGGCTTGCCGCCGAAAGTCTCGTAATCGCACGTCCAACCTCACTCCGGCGGCTGCCAGAAGTGGCACACAACGGCCTCGATTACCTTGCCCAGTTACTTTTCCTCGGCCGGAGAAGTTCCCACTGGTGGTTTATCGAGCAACAGCATGATCAGTGTCTGTTCGAGTTCACGCACTTTGTAACCCATCGGACCTCGGCCACCTTTGTAGGCCACTTTTCCTGCGGCGTCGATTAGAAACAGCCTATCCGGAAATCCGCAATAGGCTAAGTTAGTCTGATCGTCCATTTGATCCACGAGCAGAGGCATCGACATCTTTAAAGAGTTGCAGCATTCGCTGGCCACTAAATGCCTCTGTTCCTTAGTTTGTGGCTGTTCATATGTGATGCCTACTTGGTCATTCGAATCCATCCGCCAGCCATCGGTGGGATGAGCTTCGCGAATGTAGATAGCATAGAAATCGACTTGATCTCGATATCGAGCATAAACTTTGTCGAGCAGCCCAGACTGGGCGCGAAATGGTCCTCACGTGAAGCTTCCGAAGATCAGCACGATGGGTTTACCACGCCGCTCGGAGAGCGTCACGACTTGAGTTGAATCGTGCGTTGGCAGGGAAAAATCGGGCGCCGGCTCATCCAGTTTCGGACCGCTTGAGAACGTTCCCAATTCGCCACGAAATAGCATTTTTACGAAGTCAGCAGCCTTTGGACGGAACTCGGCCGATTTTTCAGCGGGCGATTCAGGATCCTCGAGATGCCGCACGAGATCCTCGGGGGTCAAGAAGCCCGATTTTTCTCGATCGGCCGACTGTAGAAAGCTCTGCAGTTCGTCCGGCGTGATCCTTCCGTTGGAATCAAAGTCCCACTGCTGAAACAATGCATTCGCCATCATCGCGCCGGGTGTGGGGGGCGGCTGGTTGGCCCAATCAAAATCCGCGGCGGTCAAATGATTGTCGCCGTCTCGATCAAGTCGCTCAAAGAGCTGTTGACGTCCTTGAAGATCCTCCGGCAGTTCGCTGGAAACGATAGAATCACTTTCATCGGCGTCGTACCTTTTGCGAAGCCAATCCCAGGCATATCGTTTGTCGCTCGGCTTCCACCAACCCATGCCTAGGCGCATCGGTTCGCCACGTAGCAGGGCCACCAACATGTCTCCCCATTCCGGCCGCTGCTTCCAGTCGCTATCCAACATCTGTCCCAGCGACTTCATGTGCTCTGGTGAAAGCTTCGTCAACAACGTTTCTGCAATCGACGAATCGAAGTCTTCGACCTTCAGGGCGTTAGGTTTTGCGGGCTCGCTGTTTGGCAGAGCGGAGTCGGCGCTGGGAACTTCACTCTGGTCTTGAGCGATAGCGACATGACTAATCGTTGGGACTAAGAACAAGCCAAACATGCAAATCAAGATAAAAGGGCGGGAGTTCATGCGTAGGGTTCCAAGCATTAAATTGTGGCGATCGCGACCGGTGAGCTTTATCACTACATTACCTCATGTCTATCTGTGAGGCCAATGATTATGCGGAATGTAGGGATTGTCACTTGTCACTTGTCACTTGTCACTTGTCACTTGTCGTTAGTCACTTGTCGTTAGTCACTTGTCACTTGTCACTTGTCACTTGTC
>JANNPR010000171.1:0-3137 GCA_031400345.1 Planctomycetota bacterium
CGAGTTGGCTATGCGAACGAAATTAAGAAGCAGGTTCCTGAGGGCCTTAAGGTAACGTGCCCGGATCAAACGCACGTAGTCGTTCGTGGCTGCGATAAGCAGTTGGTTGGCCAGTTCGCTGCGGAAGTTCGGGCAGCGCGCAAGCCAGAGCCGTATAAGGGCAAAGGCGTTCGATATCAGGGCGAACAAGTTAAGATTAAACCGGGTAAGTCGGCCACTTAGTCGAATCCGCTAAGTAACAGAGGCGATTAAGTATTTAGGCGATTAAGTAATTGGAAGTCGAGACCGCAGGAGTGCGGTTGAGGATTGAGAGTCTACTGCAATGAGACGGCAAAAACTAATTAATGGGCAACGACAGCGACGTCAAAATCGGGTTCGCAAATCGGTGCGTGGTACGACCGACCGACCGCGTTTAACGGTCTTTCGCGGGCACCGCAATATTACGTGCCAAGTCATTGACGACAGTTTGGGAATAACGCTTGTATCGGCCAGCAGCCAGGAAAAAGCGTTGCGAGATGACATCAAGTATGGCGGGAACCAGTCCGTTGCCCAAAAGATCGGGCAGATCGTGGCTGAGCGCGCGGTAGAAAAAGGGATCAAGGCGGTCTGTTTTGATCGAGGTCATTATCGGTTTCACGGACGGATTGCCGCCTTAGCGAATGCGGCGCGAGAAGCAGGTTTGTCATTTTAGATTGTTTATGCCTGCACATTCTTTTCTGTGTGTTGGACTGGAGCGCTTGTGTTTGTGATTGTAGGGTGCGAGGTAGCGTAGGGTGCAACGTAGCGTAGGGTGCAACGTAGCACAGTTCGTTCACAGAGGTAGTAAAGTTCACAGCAACTATTCCCGGAGCTAGTCATCGTGGCCAACGAACAATCTCGAGGCGAATTCATTGACCGCACCATCAAGATCAAGCGCTGTGCAGCGGTGGTGAAGGGCGGTCGCCGTTTTAGCTTTGCCGCGCTGGTGGTTGTCGGCGACGGGCGAGGGAAAGTGGGTTGGGGCTATGGAAAGGCAAATGAAGTTCCACCGGCCGTGGACAAAGCTCAAAAGCATGCAGCTCGACGAATGATTAACCTGCCGGTCGAGAATGGCACGATTCCGCATAGAGTCGAAGGTCACTTTGGGTCGGCACACGTGGTTCTGATGCCAGCCAATGCGGGTACGGGAGTGATTGCTGGTGCAGCGGTGCGTGCGGTCTGTGAAGCCGCGGGCCTCAAGAATATTCTCACCAAGAGTTACCGTTCGAATAATCCGGTGGTCCTCGTTAAAGCGACCATTGATGCGCTTTCCAAGTTGCGGACTCGCCAAGATATGGAACGTCTACGAGGAGTTGTTTTGTCATGATGTTGAATGACGTTCACCGAGGGATAAAAAAGAACAAGCGAAAGCGGCGGCTTGGTCGAGGTGCTGGTTCCGGTCGCGGAAAAACTGCTTCTCGAGGTGGCAAGGGACAGCGAGCACGTCACGGATACAACGCTCTTTCCATTTTTCAAGGGGGTGCCTCACCTTTGGTGCGTCGTGTACCGAAGCGAGGATTTACGAACTCTTTCGCACTGATCGTTGGCACGGTAAATGTCGGCGAGTTAGAGGCCAAGTTTTCGGCGGGTGACGAGGTCAACGTAGAAACGCTCAGATCCAAGTCGCTTGTCAAGTCTCGTCACGCCGTGCTGAAAATCTTGGGAGACGGACCGCTTACGAAGAACCTGAAAGTTGCGGCACATCGATTCAGCGAATCGGCCAAAGAAAAGATTACCCAAGCGGGTGGTGAAGTTGTGATTTTGCCGCCAAAGGTTTCGGTGGAGGAGAAGAAAAAGAAAGCCAAAGCGTCGAAGGCCGCGAGACCAGCCAAGTTGGCGAAGTAAGCCCGGCGACAAAAAACACAGCCCTGCGTGAAGATGGTCGAGCTGAATTAGGTCTTACGTTCAGTATTAGTAGCACGGACGGGTCTTTATCATGTGGGAAAAAATCCGCGTCGTCTTCACGATTCCCGAGCTGCGTCAGAAGATTTTGCTGACGTTGGCCTTCTTGGCGATCTATCGAATCGGCTGGCATATTCCACTGCCCATCGTCAACAAGACGGTGATTGCCAAGTCCGCGGAAGGCGGCTTAGGCGACTTCATTGACAAAGTGGCTATCTTTGCCGCCAGTGATCTGCGCAATGCTACCATCTTCGGTTTGGGGATCATGCCTTATATCTCGGCTTCGATTATTTTCCAATTGCTGGGAACGGTTTGGCGACCGATCGAAGAGTTGCGCAAAGAAGGTGAAACCGGGAGGAAAAAGATCAACGAATACACCCGTTACTTGACGGTGTTTTTATGTTTCGTTCAGAGTTGGTTTTATGTTTCCTTGTACCTCATGCAAAAGCAAGGCAGCGGCGACTTGATGATCGACCCTGCGTTTCTTACGGCCGGTCGGACTCTGGGGTTCGGATGGCAGCTGACCACCGTACTCACCATGACGTGCGGTACCGTATTTTTAATGTGGCTGGGTGAACAGATCGACGAATTCGGCATTGGGAATGGCATCAGCTTGCTGATTATGGCAGGAATTGTTTGTCAGATTCCGAGCGCGCTGATTCAACTTCATCAAGCTACCGAGTATGGACTGGTGGGCTTTGGTGGAAAGATCGGTATCGAAACATTGATCGTGCTGATTTGCCTGTTCGTGGCCGTAGTATTTGGCGTGGTTCTCATTACGTTGGCTCAACGGCGGATTCCAATTCAGAGTGCCAAGCATGTTCGTGGACGCCGGGTCTTCGGTGGAACTCGCCAGTTTTTGCCACTGCGCATTAACCAATCGGGCGTGATGCCAATCGTTTTTGCCAGCAGCTTGCTAATGCTACCCGCGATGTTGTTGACCATGGTCGCCAATTGGACCGGGAGCCAAGCTGTCAACGATATTTCTCAGATGTTTTATCGAGGCACTTCTTTGACGTATAACCTGCTCTACATTGCGCTGATTTATTTCTTTTGTTATTTTTGGACTGCGATCACATTCAATCCCAAGGAAATGGCGGACAACCTCAAGGACTACGGCACTTTCATTCCCGGATATCGTCCGGGCAAGAGGACAGCGGACTACTTGGAAAAGGTAATGGTTCGGATTACTTACGTAGGAGCTGCGTTCCTTGCGG
>JANNPR010000674.1:0-9738 GCA_031400345.1 Planctomycetota bacterium
TGGTATTCCATGATCGGTATCTTGTTTGTGGTAATTGTTGGTCCTGCCGGGTACATCTTTTTTTCGCAAGATAACGCGGACGGAGTATCCTGGATTCAACCTTGGATCGCGCTGGTGCTCTTAAGCGCGGTTTCATTGTGCGCCGTGCCATTTCACGCTTTGCTAGAGGGTTGCAATCAAGTCACCGCGATGAATCGCCTGCGGTTTCTACAAGCGATGAGCGGCAATTTAGCCGTATGGATGTGTATTCCTGTCGGGCTGGAACTGTGGACTACGGTCGCGGTAGCAGCCGTGAAAGTATGTTGGGAAGTCTACGCGTTGACGTTTCAGTTCCGGGAGTTTCTAAGGCTATTTCTGGGACCTCTGGCAGGCAAGCATTTTGACTGGCATACGGAGATCTGGCCTCTGCAATGGAGAATTGGCGTCCAGGGTGTTCTGTCGTACTTCGCCTATTGGTTATTTAACCCTGTAATGTTTCATTACCATGGTTCCGTCGTCGCTGGTCAAATGGGGATGACGTGGTCGATCATCAATACGTTGCAGTATGGAGCGATGGCTTGGGTGCAAACCCGAGCGCCTCAATTTGGCATGTTGGCTGCAAGACAAGAGTATCAAGAGCTGGACCAGAAATTTGTGCGGATGACGCTACGCTCATTGTTGTTCTTAGTTGCTGGCATGAGCCTATTGTTTGTGGCTGTGGCGGTGCTCCAAACCTTCAAACCAGAAATCGGCGATCGCTTTCTGCCACTGGATGCCATGATCGTGCTTGGAATCGGGGCCATCCTGCACCACGTTCCTAACTGTCAGGCAATATTCATTCGAGCCCACAAGCGTGAGATGCTGCTAGTACTAGGAGTACTTTCGAGTTTGGCAATTGGGCTGTCGGTATGGCTGTTGGGAAGCCATTGGGGGCCGCTCGGCGCGGCGACGGGGTATGCTATCGTGATCGCGTTCCTGGTCGTGCCTTACGGTGCCTGGATGTGGATGCGATGCCGAGCGGAACGATGACGATCACACTTGCGAAACGGGAACCAGCTTGGTGCCAAAACGGGTAACACTTAGCGTGGTCATGCCTAATTACAATGATGCTCCCTATTTAGCGCGCGCCATTGAATCGATTCTTGGACAGAGTCGGCCGCCTGACGAATTTCTGATCCTTGACGACGCATCGACCGACAATAGCGTCGAGATCATCGAGTCTTATGCGCGTCGATCGCCGCTGATTCGGCTCACGCGACTAGATAAAAATGTGGGCGTGAATGAAGCCAACCGCCAGTTATGCGAAATGGCCAGTGGCGACTGGATTCATCCTCTGGCTGCGGATGACGCTCGTACTCCGAATTCCTGCGAACTCGCAATGCAAATGGCCGAGGCGCATCCCTCAGCGGGTATCGTGATGGGAAAAATGGCCGTGATGAGCCCGGAAGGGGCTCGTGAGGGAACGATCGAAATCAAAAACTGGACGGCTCCACTTTATGCTTCCCCCGGACGATTCCTTCAGGAGTATCTGCTGACGGAGGCGCCCTCACATTCACTTGTGGGATCCACGTTTTTTCGGCGTGAACCGTTTCGCGAGGTAGGTTGGTATTGCACCGAGCTGGAATCCTGGGGAGACACATTTGCCGCGCGTGCGATCGCTCTTAAATATGGAGCTTGCTATGTGCCGGAAGATTTCTGCATTTGGTATCGTTTCCCAGACAGTTACAGTCAACGGCTGCTTTCCAGGCCTGAACAAACCTTGGACATCATCAATCGTGCTGCAGCGCTGATGCGATCGGCTCCATTCCGCGACCGATTTCCCGCCGAGTTCGTCCGGCAGTGGCGACGGCGGTATGCTTGGCGAACGATCAAAGAATTCTGGCGTGGCGATCTGGCTGCCGAGTTGCCTCCCGGAACGCCGTATTGGAAAAAGTGCCGATTGCGGTTGTTGCGTACTCTTCCGGCTCTTGCGTTGCTAGTTTATCGCGACCATTCATAGCGCTGGCGACATCTGGGATCACAGGCGACATGCTGTGGAAAAAACTCGCGTAATGTTCGTCCTTGGTTCCTTGGGTGGCGGAGGCACGGAAAGACAGGTCGTGGAGATTTTGCGGCGAATCGACCGATCGCGCTTCACGCCCATGCTGCATCTCATCTATCGTAGCGGTGAGTTGCTCTCCGAAATACCTACAGACGTTCCAGTATCCTTTTTCGGCGATCGATACATTCGTCCTAGTTTGAATTGGCCGGGACGTCTGTATCGTGCTCAGGCCCGTCAACTCGCCGGCATCATCCGAGATCAACGTGTGGGGGTCCTCTACGACCGAACCATTCATGCCACACTCGTCGCCGCTGCAGCTGCTCGTCGCATGAAGATTCCACGCGTGGCCGTGGTCGTCAACGATCCTCAGATGGATCTGGAAGCAAGCGGGCAGCGATTCATTTTCATTAAACGCCGCTTACTTCGTCGGGCTTATGATCAGGCCAGTCACATCGTAAGCGTATCGGCGGGAGTCCGGGACTCGGTGGCACGGTATTACGATTTACCAATCCACCGCATCACTACCGTTTACAACCTTTTCGATTTGGAGGCACTCGCTCGACTTGCTGCGGAGCCAGTTGCGGCGTTAGAAGCGGGTAGGTTTCACATCTTCGCCGCAGGTCGATTGCAACGGCAAAAGGGATTCCGGTTTCTGTTGGAGGCACTTACCGAGTTAGTGCATCGTCGTGGACGAGAGCAACTGCTGTTGCATATTTTTGGACAAGGTTCCGACGAAAAGTCGCTACGTGAAATGATGCGTTCCCAACGCCTGGAAGGCAATATAAGGTTTGAGGGGTACTGCCCAAACCTGATGCCGCTCCTCAAACAAGCGCATCTCTTCTGCCTCCCCTCTTTATTTGAAGGCATGCCCAATGCCTTGGTGGAGGCAATTGCCTGCAATGTGCCGGTGCTATCGACAAACTGTCCGAGTGGTCCATCAGAGATTCTTGGTGACGGCCAATTTGGCTGCCTGGTCCCCCCGGCCGACGCGTTGGCTTTAGCAAATGGTATTGACGACGCCATGCAAAACTATGATTCTTGGCAAAGTCGCGTCCGATCAGCGAGAAAACACGTCGAAGAAAATTTCTCTGCTGATGTGGGTATCTCTCGGATTATGAATTTGCTTGATGAAGCCGCCAGCGGCGGCACCCTTAACGATCGCTAATGGGAGACGGAATGATCGGATCAGCCTTTAAATATTCCGCTATCTTTTTCCGTAAACATCGCCCTCTATCTAATTCCACAACTTTTCAGAACGGTCCCCGTCAACTCTTGCCCGACAAACTGCCGACAAGAATCAGAACCGGACTTGGGCTTCTTTTATAAAGGCAGCGGTTGTAATGCCCATTCGACATCTGGCCGTCGCGTTGCTAGGGCTAGTCACGCTAGCAGGGTGCTCCGCCTCCCAGGCCGCAGGGGATGCAGACGTGCTTGCCGCACGAACTCAGGTGCTGCTGACTAGCGAACCTGAAAATGCCGTGGGCATTTTGGAAATTCGCGAAGACGGCATTCCTGAAGAGGAGTTCACTCTTGTGGGGCGTGTGGGAGGTGTCGCCGAGCCCTGGTCGCCGGGCGAAGCCGCCTTCATTATGAGTGATCCTGTTGCGGGCATCTCTGGGGACCATGAATGCGGAGACGATTGTGCCTTCTGCAAAAAAAAGAACGAACACAAAGTCGAGCCCTGGGCAATCGTGCAGTTCACCGACGATTCGGGCATAGTGCTCCCCATCGATGCTAGAAAACTATTGGCCTTGGAAGAATCACAAACCGTCGTTGTGCGTGGTCGAGCGACGGTGGATTCACTAGGGAACCTGATTGTTTCCGCCAAGGGAATCTATATACGCCGTTGATAGGCAACTTATTTGGCACGGAGGCTAAGTTATGGATGGGGTTCACTCTCGTACGTTGATCAATTCAACGGTCATTTTTTTAGCATTAACGTCCATTGCCTGGGGTGCCTCCCCGGTCAAATACACGACTATTTACGTTGATGACATGCACTGCGCTGATTGCGCTAAGAAAATCGCGAATAAACTCTATGCAGTTTCGGGTGTGGTTGAAGTCAGAGCCGATGTGCCCAAAAGCATTGCCTACGTCGTGCCTCAGAAAGATAAAAGCCTTTC
Organism: Planctomycetota bacterium; assembly: GCA_031400345.1. Lineage (GTDB taxonomy): Bacteria > Planctomycetota > Planctomycetia > Pirellulales > Pirellulaceae > JANNPR01. Next base: position 4,144 of record JANNPR010000674.1, read on the forward strand.
CCCGAAGGCGTTATGGGAAGCGGTCGAAAAGGCTGGCTTTAAACCAGTAAAGATGGAAACTCCCGACGCGACGTATAAACAGAAGCCAAAGTAAGAAAAGTTCCGTTGGTGGCTAGTCCGTTGTGTTCCAAATGGCGAAGCGGCGTACCACTTCTGCTTGAAACGCGAAGCTGGCTACATCGAAAGCCACGTCGCATGTTGCGTTTCAAACAGCGCTGACGTGAAAAATGGATTGAATCTACCTGAAGACTATTCCTCGTCCGCGCCGTTGAAAGCTTCACACTGCTGGGAACGAAGAAAGACTATCTCGAGGTCCCGCGCACGTCTCGTTGCGAGCAGTAGCACCCCGATCCACCATTTTGGAATCGACGCACCACTACGAACTCGGCGAGCGCACTCGTTATTTAACTTCAGGTTGGCCGTGCCGAGCGTCCGCTTCGTCAAGTCGCGCCTTTAGCTCTTCACGGATTACTGGATATTCCGCAGGCGCTTCGATTCCGATCCGAACACCCCCGTTGGTGATCCTGACAACCGTTACCGCGATATTATCGCCGATCAGGATACGTTCACCGATCTTTCGACTCAGCACCAGCATGGTACGCCCCCCAATGGCAAGAAGCCGTTCCCCGCAGAACGAGCGAATACCGTTGGAATCCCTCTGGGGCGCAGAACCGTCATCGTCCTTGATGGAATCCAAGCAAGTTTTTAGCGAAGCGGGAGACGGCCGAATGGAAAATGGTTCCAAACTCCAAGTCGCTGTAAAACACGTGCTGAGAATGATAGCAACGATAGCATATCAATACAAGCAGTTTGTAAAGTAACATAAGTTGCACTGTCTGCTCGTGTACGAGAGCATTCCAACGAACCCTAATTGTCCTGGCTTAGTGACATTCACGTGCCTACTTGCGGGCCGGTTCATAGCGCAACTTCAAATTCGCAACATACAAATCCGCTGGAAAAATTCCAGGAGATCACATGATGAATCGACAGCGTCACCTACTAGCTGCAGTGGCCGGACTGGTGGCCCTTGTTTGCAATGCGACTTTGACGATCGGTGCCGAGCAGACTCTCAATGGACACACGTTTACGTTGCCTAACGGATTCCACATCGAACTGGCTGCTGGTCCGCCATTGGTAGATCGTCCCATTACGGCGGATCTGGACGAGGATGGCAATTTGTATATATCGGACTCGTCTGGATCTAACGACAAAATAGATAAGCAGCTGGCTGAAAAACCTCATCGCGTACTGCGGCTCGAAGACAGCGACAAAGATGGGACCTACGATCGACGGACGATTTTTGCGGACAAGTTGATGTTTCCAGAAGGGACGATGTGGTACGACGGTTCTCTGTATGTGTCTGCGCCCCCCAGTATTTGGAAATTGACCGACACAGATCGCGATGGAATTGCCGATCAACGATTGGAATGGTTTCAGGGCCGGACGTTGACTGGTTGTGCGAATGATCTTCACGGACCCTATCTGGGACCCGACGGTTGGATTTACTGGTGTAAAGGTGCGTTTGCCGAACAAACCTATGAGCGCCCGGGTCGCAAGCCGCTGGTAACTAAGGCCTCCCACATTTTTCGATGTCGGCCAGACGGTACAGGCATTGAATCGGTTATGACGGGCGGGATGGACAACCCAGTGGACGTCATCTTCACACCAGGCGGCGAACGAATTTTCACCACAACTTTTCTGCAATTGCCAGCGGCAGGTCGGCGAGATGGATTGATTCATGCGATTTACGGCGGGGTCTATGGGAAAGTGCACGACGTCATTGAGAAACACCCTCGCACGGGTCGCGAAGTGATGCCTGTTTTGACGCATCTTGGTGCGGCGGCGCCCTGCGGGCTGACTCGATACGAGTCCTCCGACTTTGGCCAGGAATATCGCGACAATGTATTTGCTGCTCTTTTTAACATGCAAAAAATCACGCGCCACGTGTTGGAACCAAACGGCGCCTCATTCGTTTCGAGTGATTCGGATTTTGTGGTCTCCAGTAATCGTGATTTTCATCCCACAGATGTGCTCGATGCAGCTGATGGAACCCTGCTAATTGTCGACACGGGCGGTTGGTACAAATTATGTTGTCCAACGTCGCAGCTTTGGAAGCCTGATATCCTCGGAGCAGTTTACCGAGTTAAACGAACGTCCGATTCTCCACGAAACGATCCTCGCGGTTTAACGCTCAACTGGTCTACCCCAACGACCGGCCATCTCGTGAAGAGATTGGATGATGAACGAATCGCGGTACGTCGAAGAGCGGTGCAACTACTAGGGAAAATGGGACCTGATGCGTTGCCGGAAATCGCGATAGCTGCTTGGACGGGAAGCACGCCCGAGCTTCGTCGCAACGCGGTCTGGGCGGCAACCCGAATTGACGATCCAGCTGCCCGTGATGTCGTCCGAGGTGCATTGGCTGATTCAGATCCGCTGGTCCGGCAGTGTGCCATCCATTCGGTGAGCATTTGGCGGGATAAGTCGTCTTTGTTGAGCTTAATCGTATGCTTAAGGGACGCAGGGAGACCGGGACTGGAAGCCGTGGCAAGAACGGCTGCCGAGGCATTAGGTCGCTTGGGTGAGTCAGCTGCCATTCCCGCATTGCTCGAGGCCTCCGGCAGTCCGGCTGACCGCGCATTGGAACATTCCATCACCTTTGCCCTGACGGAAATCAACGACGCTGCCGCCACTCAAGGCGGACTGACATCGTCTAACACGTTTACGCAGAGGGCTGCAATGATCGCGTTGGATCAGATGGAGAGCCCAAAATTGGACGTGGCTGACATCCTACCGCATCTGACATCATCGGATACCGCACTGCGAGATGCGGCCCATTGGATTGGCGGGCGCCACCCCGAATGGGGCGCTGCCTTGGCTGGCTTTTTACGAGATCGATTGATGGCGACGGATTTGTCAGACATCGAACGGGTCGAGCTTGCGCAACAGTTAGCTGATTTTTCGAAAACAGCAGCCATTCAACAATTGTTGAGCGAGTGCGCTGCCGACCCAGATGCTCCGAGCCACACTCGACTAACTGCGCTCAAGGCAATGGCTCGTTCGGGACTAAAGGAACTTCCCGATATCTGGTTGGATTCATTGATCCGAGTCATGGCGGGTCCCACCGAGACGCTTGTCTCCCCGGCGGTCGCAGTAGCACGGTCGATTCCAGCAGCCAAGGCACGGACTATCGCTTTGAATGCGGCCCTTTCGACGGTGACGTTGAATCCACAAGTCTCGAGTACGCTTCGGTTAGAAGCTGCTGCGGCCATCGTAGGCGGATTGCCGAAAGTTTCACTGGAAATGTTTGAGTTCCTTCTACTCAACCTGGACTCGAATCAGCCGGTAGCCATTAGGATCACGGCCGCAGACGTCATTTCCAAGTCGGCCCTAAGCGCAGAACAGCTCGGCAAACTCGCTCAACTGATGCGCGACGTTGGCCCGTTGGAAGCGGATCGACTGTTGTTGGCGTTTGAGCGTACGACCGATGAGAGAATTGGCCAGCAGCTAGTAGCGGCGTTGAAGGAATCTTCCGTATTGACCTCTCTAAGGCTGGATACGTTGCGTCAGTGCTTATCCAAGTTTGGCGAAGCGGTGGCTCCACAAGCGGAAGAATTGTACAGTCGCCTCAACGTCGACGCGGCTCAGCAAAGGACAAGAATTGAAGGCATGCTAAAGACTCTCAAGGATGGAGATGTTCGACGCGGACAGGCCGTGTTTAACAGCCCGAAAGCGGCTTGTGCCGCCTGCCATGCAATCGGATACCTAGGGGGAAAAACTGGTCCCGATTTGACGCACATTGCCCAAATACGACAGGAAAGAGATCTCTTGGAGGCCATCGTGTATCCCAGCGCCAGTTTCGTGCGTAGCTATGAACCTATCGCGATCACAACTCAGAATGGTCGGGTATTAAATGGACTGCTGACAAAAGAGGCGCCGGATGAACTCACAATCACGGTGAGCGCGACGGAGACCGTGCGAGTTCCCCGCGAAGATATCGACGAACTACGTCCCAGTACGGTTTCAATAATGCCTGCTGGAATGGATCAACAGTTAAGCCCCCAACAAATGGCGGACTTGTTGGCATTTCTAAAAGCTTGCAAGTAGGAGCCTATTTCGGAGTGACCGTAACTTCGATGAAGCCGATATTGTCCGCTAGTTCCACCGGTGAATCGTTCAGGCGAAGGTAAAGAGTGCCCGAGTATTCCGGTGTGATTTGCCGCTTGACGCCAATCGCTTCGGGCGAGTTGAGCGCTTCGGAACCGACACTTGAATCGACTTCGTCGACGATCGCGCCGGTTAACATTCCCAGAGGCCACCCTCGATAAAACCGAATAGTAACTCCGGTGGGCTCGCACCACCACGTCTTCGGGACCTGTCCTAACTGAAAGCGTCCTTCTGCCGTAATCAGATAAGTCTTGCTGGCCTGTAAGCGGATGCCGCTCGACTGCCATCCTCGATCCGCATTCACTCGAATTGTGATTGGCGAAGAACCTATCGGCTGTGTTGGCTTCAAGTCGATTGCCGACCTGCCAACATCGTAACCGTAGTCTATCTGTGAAACAAAAACCTGCCATTCGCGGCGAACGGCGGGCCACTCGGTCTTCAATTCACTTAAGAACCGTTGGGAAAAACCCATGCTGCGATCGTGGACATGCATTTGCATGCCTTGAAATGATTGTTTCCACCTTGGATGCGAATCGAAAAAATTCGCGGCCGCCCAACACCACCCATAGGGCTCCACTCGTAAATGAGCAGTCTCGTCGTATTGCAAGATCTCTTCGAGCGTCTTTCGGCGTCCCGCCTGCACGTCGTCCTTTACGATCTTGATGCGACCCCATTCGGGAACTTTCTCACGCGACCCTGGAAAGTAACGTAGTCGTAACTTCCCATCGGTCCATTCGTGAGTCGCCAACAATTCGGCATTGCCCTCCATATACCAAGGGGGCCCACAACCACCGAGCCTCCAGTTCATGAAGCCATGAGTTCCCTCATGCAATAATAAATGCCTGCGATAGTAAGCGCTGGGCTGCTCGTAAAACCAGAGCTCGTTTTGCAGTTGGAATCCGTTGAGAAACTTGGGCACATCGGGACGCAAAGCTCCAGCAGCTTCGAACCGCGTCTTGTTGTTGATCAAGTATCCAACCATCCGCCAAGCAGCAACGGTGGACTGATTGACGCCAAAGTATTCGCACCACTGTGGAACGGCCTCGTCGAACAACTTGGGAAGTTCATCCACGTCCGGCGACGAAGGTAGATCGGTATATAGCACCAGATGACGACCGGCTAACTTGCGGAGTCCCAATGCTGTCAACTTCCCGTCCGCAATGAGCGGTACAGGCCATATCGGTGGCGTCCAGTTTGCTCGATTTGAATCAGACTTGTCGCTCAAGACACTGTGAAGCGGAGGGTTTTTCTTGGATGTCGATGCCGGACTCTGTGACGAGTCCACACCATCCGACCCGAATAGAGTCGCGCGAGCGCTCAGCATTAATAACAGCAATAAGTAAGTGCCTGTCTTCGAATCTACAGTCAACGCACGCCAATTGACGTCGGCTGCTTCGATACGTGCAGATCGTCCCACCATTTCGGTGA
>JANNPR010000216.1:0-1793 GCA_031400345.1 Planctomycetota bacterium
GGCATGATCACCACACCCAACAAACCGCCTTTCAACGCCATGGGCTTATGATCCAATCGGAATTCAGATTCTTGTTTCTTCGGTCCGTGGCACGAGATGCAATGCTGAGAAAATATCGGTTGAATGTCTTTAACAAAATCAACCTTCAGCGAGCTTGCCGGTGGCAGCTCTGTGCTGTCTTGTGAGACGGCTCTCGATGTCGGGCAACTGAACAGCATGATCGCAGCGACGACGGCAGCTAAACGCGAAATAGTACTCACTTGATTACCGCCTATTTTCGGTGCCACCAGGCTTAAACGATTGAGGACTTAAAGGTGGGATGATACGTGGTGTAACATGCCTTCGGCGCTACTTCGACGAGTCGTGCATGAGTCCTATCTTAATAAAAAACCCGTTGCGATGGACCATCCGCGCGAAAATGGGGGGGGGTCAAAATCATTTGGCCGTCGAAGGCTGATGGAACTCCGTTTTCGTTTGTTTCGTGTTTTTCGTGGTTTAACAATGAATGTGTACCGGGGTAAGAATCAAACCACTAAAGACGCGAAACAGACGAAACAAAAGTGGTAATAGGCAGACTCTGTAGGTTGAAACCCAGGCAGGCCCCATCCAGACAGGCCTTTCCGCCAGGTCACACGCCCTTCGGCCGCTCGTTCCGCGCGTCTCAGGGAGGTGCCACCCTGCCCCTGAACTATTACTTCGATCCAATTCAGGTGTTAATGATGACGCCGTGATTCGGTTAGCTCGCTCGTTAACATTCCGATCGTCACGAGCGGAGTCAAATCATGCTTCGAAATCAATTACGCAGCGGGATTGCGCACGTCGGGCAGGCTTTGCGGGCCCCCGAGGAATTTGCTGTCGCCTGGAATGAAGGTGCCGCCCAATATCGGTGGTGGGTTTGGGCATCGTTAACCGCGACCGCCATCCTGGGAACGACCACCTATGGGATGACGATGGGACTATTAGGTGGCGCCAGCGACGTGCTTTACAAAGCGGTGGCGTGTACCCTTGCGGCTGGATTGGCGTGGGGCATCCCGCTGCCCGCACTATACATCCTCAACAGTCTATCCGGTTCACGGCTGTCGGCTAGCAGCACGCTGTTAGCGGCCATGGTTACCACGAGCTGGGGTGGATTGGCCATGATCGCTTCGATACCCATCAACTGGTTCTTTTCTGTGGCCGTACCTCATTCGACGTTTGTGTTGATCGTCAATCTGCTTGTATTCGCAGGAGTTGGTGTGGCAATGATGGACGTCTTCCACCGCGTGATGAAAAGTCTCGAACCGCACCGCGAAGTTACGCCGATGTGGTGGCTGATTCTTGTCGGTGTAATCGGCGCAGAGCTGTTCTACTTCTTTGGCCTATTCCAATTCCATTTCATCGCTTGAGACTTCAATGACCACTAGCCAATCTCGTTCAAAATGGTGGATGAAGTTGACAGTGTGCCACTGGCAGCCGCCGGAGTGCCCTAGGATCTCGCGACGGCTCGTTCGGCGGCAAGCCAGTGCTGAAGATCTCAGGACAAGCTGTCTTCAACACTGGCTTGCCGCCGAAAACGTCTTGCTGGTATCCAACCTAACGTCGGCGACGGCCTGAAGTGGCACACTGCCCCCCACCCTGGTGCGTCGCGCCCACCTAACAACACCCGTCCTCCTACCGGGACTTTTGAAAGAAATAAACTATGGATACCAGGCCCATCACTTCCGCGACGCTGGCGGGTTCGGTCATTGCGGTTCCTCCGCTGGCGCGAACCTCGAAGCTCAACTGGAATCATGCTGAGAATCGTCGCCTCATTC
>JANNPR010000255.1:0-6372 GCA_031400345.1 Planctomycetota bacterium
ACGCTTCGCTTAGCCGAAAAAACCACCGACAAGGTAGTGATAGAAAGCCAAGTCACCGTGGATCGGCCCGGACAGTCGGAGGAACAGAACCCGCAGATGAAAGTTGAATTTCCTGCGACTTTCTCGCTCCCACGAGGAATGCAATTGGAGCAATTTTCCTTACCATCTCTCAAGGCCAAGCAAATCGGCGAGGAAAATCGCCGGGTATGTGGCCGAGAATACAAGACCCAGCTCTTCACCTGGGAAGAGGTGACTGAAGCAGGGCCGATGACCGTTAAGCTATGGCGAAGCGAAGACATTGCGGGTCGCATGCTGAGGCAGGAGATTAACGGCCATATGCATGACAGCGTCGAGGAAGTCGTCGAACTCATTCCGCCCGATGGAGAGGTTCTTGGTGGTCCATAGCCACGGTCACTTACGTCGAATAATTTCACCGTAGGTGTGCCTTTGTCCGCCTCAAAAAACGCTGCGTGGCTGTTTCACCGTTGAAATCTAGACTTCATGCACTTTGGCCAGAATCTTGTCCATCTCTGCGGAGGTGAAGGCTCGCACGGTTGTCGTGTGAACATTTCCCATCGACGCAAGATGCAGGAGCAAAGCGGTAGCCGTCTCGTCGTCCGGGGCTTCAAGGATCAACACGCCATCGTGATCGCCTAACGTCCAATAGATGCCCGTGACCTTTACTCCCATCTTCTTGGCTGACGCCTTCAGCGCCGCCGCACGTTTGGTCGTTTCGTCAATGCCCTTGATGCCCTGTTGGGTGAATTTGATGTTGGTGATGAACGTTGCCATCGATCAATCTCCTTTTCAGAGTGGGAATTCTTAAATGCTAGTGCGCACGCTACTGGCAAGTTCTCGAAGTCGATGAATACGGCAATTAGGGGTTCTTCAGCCATCCGCAGGCCCGTCTCACCCGTCGAAATTCAAGCCAGTTCGACATATTATCGCAGAGTGGTCGGTCTTTGCAGACTAGGGTGTTGGAGTGGGGAAACCATGCACATCTTGTTCGTCCATCAGAATTTTCCGGCTCAGTTCGACCACATCGCGCAACACCTTGTGAAGCAGCATGGGTTTCGCTGTACATTTGCTTCCGAGAAACATGTTGGAGAAATTGGGGGAGTTGAAGGGATTCAATATCAATGCGCTGGCGGCGCGACCTCACAGACCAATATTTACAGCCGGCCGTTCGAGAATCAAGTCTCGGCGGTGAAAGCCCCGAGGACATTTTCGAGATCGTGGAATCGCATCGGTAGTAACGTCATCGAGTAACGTGTTGGATCGCCATCATGCATCAAAGTCAATCGGAATATACATGAGGAACCATCTAGGGGCGGCATTGATTGCGATCTTCCTGGTCAATCTGACCATTACGGCTGAACCGACCGAAAACGATAATGTGTTGCCGGCGACTCCAAAAGACAGTGTGGTGCATATCGATATTGACGCCAAGAATCTGCAAGCTGCGGGTCAGATCAGCACGGTCTATTCGGTGTCCTACAGCCCCAATGGCAGGTGGATTGCTGCCGGCGGCGGCTCGTTTCAAAAACAAAGTCCGGGCGAGCTCCACGTTTGGGATGCCGCTAAAGGGAAGCTTGAGTTTGCCGCGACGTTTCCGTCCGATGACAAGAATCGCCAGAGGATCTTGTGCGTCGCCTTCAGTCCCGACAGCACACGACTCGCCGCGGTGACTGAGTTACAGAATGTGCGGGTGTGGGATGTAGAAAAAAGAACTCAGCTCTTCGATCTAAAGATCGATCCGAAACAACCCAGCGAGGTGCCTGATGATGCTCATCCTGTTCGGAACTATGCGTTGGCCTTCAACCCTAGCGGAAAGCTTCTCGCCGTCGTCGGCGATGGCGAGCTTCGGATTTGGGATGTTGTCAGTGGCAAACCGCATGTGGCTCCGAACACCAATAAGAGAATCGATTCTCTAGCCTTTTCGACGGATGGACAACGCTTATTCGCTGTGTCGCAAAACGCCCTATGTTCGTGGAATCTGAAGTCGAACGAGGAATTGTTCCGAGAAGAGTTGCCGGCCCAACCCTGGCGTCTGACGCTTAGTCGGGATGGTTCAAGCATCGTGCTGGCAAATTCCGGTTTGCGGATTCACAGCTCCGATACTGGGGCGAAGTTGGTGGCCTGGGATGAGAATCGTAAGAACATCTATCAAGCCGCGTTTAGCCCGGATGGACTGCGACTCGCGGCGGCAGGCGACGATCGAATGGTCGACGTGTGGGATACGCGAACCCGTTGGGCTGCCCAAAAATTCGGTCCGTTCCCGCATGCCTCCTTGTCGGTCGCCTATGATCCACTCGGAAGACACCTAGCGGTGGGCTGGGGAACGTGGACCAACGACTCCCCGGGCGGTGTCACGATTTACGACGCATCGACTGGTGCGATCGTGTTAACGTTAGGCGCACCGGCGAGCCCGGACCCGATGAACGTCGTAGCGGCCGATAAAGTTCGCAAGGCACTTGAGGTTGTGGTGCAATCGCAGCCGGGTACTGAGCAACAAGCAATTGACGCGCTCAAGAGTGTTACAGCGAAAAATAAATCGATCGTCATGAGAGCTGTTGGCGTCGCGCAGGGTTGGGACGGACGCCGTCGCTCGTTGGCGATTCGAGCTCTAGCTCAGATTTGCGAGGACGCACCGGAGTCTCTCCTCACCGCAGCTTCGGATCGTCATGCCAGGGTGCGGGGCAACGCGCTTCAGGCATTGAGCCTGCTGCCCAGTCGTGCACCTGGGATTTCGGAAATAATGAAAGCCGGGTTAACGGACCCGGACTCCAGTGTGCGTCGCGACGCGGCGGCCGCAATGGTTCGGCTGGCCAAAAATGATTCCTCGTTGATGAACGATCTGCCGAGATGGCTAAACGACCAGGCGCCGGAGTTGCGTCGCAATGCAATAGAAACACTTGGGAAGGTGGGACCACCGGCTGAGGCAACGGTTCCGGCACTCGTCGCAGCACTCGCAAAACTTGATCGCCCAACTCGGCGGCTAACTTTGATCGCGTTGGGACGCATCCACTCACACCCAGACCTTGTATTGCCGGAACTGGAAGCGTGCTTGGGTGAGGATGATGCCGAGATCGTCAGAGCTTCGCTGGGCGCGCTCGAAGAGTTCGGCAAGGCAGCTGAATCGGTATTGCCAGGCATCATTCCGTTGCTGAAGCATCAAGATGGTTCCGTCCGCGGCGCTGCCGCCCAATCGCTGTGGCAGATCGCTCCGGGTGTGGCCCAAAGTCACCTTGGGCCGAGATTTGATTCCGTGCGGGCGTCCGATGAGGATCGCAAATCGCTCCACGTCGGCAGCCGCGACTGGCCGCAATGGGGAGGCTCGCGAATGCGCAACAACACGCCCCACGGCGATAAGATTCCTGTCGCATGGGACATTGCGACTGGTCTGAACATCAAATGGTCTGCCAGTGTGGGCTCACAAACGTTTGGCAATCCTGCCATTGCAAATGGCAAAGTCTTTATGGGCACCAATAATGGCACGGGCTACCTGGAACGCTATCCAGCAGAGGTCGATCTCGGCGTGCTGTTGTGCTTCACTGAGGAAACAGGCAAGTTTCTTTGGCAGTATTCCAGCGAAAAGCTCCCAACTGGTAGGGTAAACGATTGGATGCTGATGGGGTTGCCCTCGACGCCGGTAGTCGATGGCGATCGGCTATGGTTCGTCACCAATCGGTGCGAGGTCGTGTGCGCCGACACGGATGGCTTTCTCGACGGCCAAAATGATGGACCGTTCCGCGACGAGCCCAATGAGAATCGCGACGAGGCAGATGTCCTCTGGAAACTCGACATGATGCGCGAGTTCGGCGTAAGGCCGCATAACATGAGCCAATGCTCGATCGTCGTCGTCGACGGAAGACTGTTCGTGTGCACGTCGAACGGCGTAGATGATAGTCACAGCAATATTCCTGCGCCGCAAGCGCCCAGCTTTATTTCCTTGGATCAAGATACAGGAAAAGTCCTGTGGAAGGATAACTCTCCGGGGGCGAACATCCACCACGGCCAATGGGCCAGTCCAAGCTATGGCGTACTCGGGGGCCGCCCCCAGGTGCTTTTCCCCGGGGGCGACGGCTGGCTGTACAGTTTCGATCCTGCCGGCGATGGCGACGGCAAATCGAAACTCCTGTGGAGGTTCGACTGCAACTTGAAAAACTCCAAGTTAATCCTGGGAGGTCGCGGGACTCGCAATGAGCCGATTGCATTCGCCTGCATCTACGACGGCCTGGTGTATATTGCCACCGGCCAGGATCCCGAGCATGGCGAAGGCGAAGGGCATTTGTGGTGCATCGATCCGGGCAAAAAGTTCGACGGCAGCGATGTCAGTGCCGATCTGGTCGTCGATCTTCCAGGGAATGTAGCGCCGCGCCGCCGGATGATTGCTGTTAACGCTGCGGAGGGCGAGCGAGTCATTCCCAATCCGGACACGGCGGTGGTTTGGCACTATTCGGGTTACGACCAGAACGCCGACGGAAGAATTGATTTTGAAGAGCAATTTCACCGGTCGGTGAGTACGCCCGTCATCTTGGACGACATCCTTTATATCGCCGATTATTCCGGGCTAGTTCATTGCTTGAACGCGAAAACCGGCGATGCCTATTGGACGTTCGACCAATTAGCGGCATGTTGGGGATCTGCACTCGTCGTCGATGGAAAGGTGTATATCGGCGATGAGGACGGTGATGTGACAGTCTTTCGGCATTCAGCCAACCCTGAGGTGGCCATGCCGGGCGGCAATCCGCTTGCCGAACTTACACTTCTAAATTCCGTCTACTCGACACCGGTCGTAGCGAATAACATCCTATACCTAGGGTCCAAGACGCATCTTCACGCCATTGCCGCTGATGCCCTGACTCAGCGATCGGAATCTTCGGCCAGCGATTGGCCGCAATGGCGCGGCGCGAAGGGAACGGGCGTCAGCGCAGCGCCTGAGCTTCCACTAACATGGAGCCGAACGGGGAACGTTGCCTGGCGTACGCCCTTGCCCGGAATCGGCAGCGGCACGCCGATTGTATGGCACGATCGTGTCTTCGTAACCTCCTATAGTCCCGATGGCGCGATGTTAGTGTGTTTGAGCGACGACGGCACCGTTCTCTGGAAGAGAAAGATCGGCGAATCACAACGTAGCGAAACGTTTCACTTTCGCTGTCCTGGCCCCTCGCCGCTCACTGATGGCACACGAGTTTGGGGTTTGTCAGCGGACGGGGTGCTAATCGCATTTGACTTCGATGGAAATGCGCTTTGGTCGGTGAACCTGGCAGAGCGCTACGGAAAGCTGCAGCTTAACTTCGGCCTGACATCGACACCGATCGTTTTCGGCCACTGCCTTTACTTGCAACTGATTCATGGCGACGGCGATCCGGACACGCACGAATCCGTCGTCTTAGCGCTCGATAAGCGGACGGGCACGGAGATTTGGAAACAATCCCGCGTCACCGGCGCGTCAGGCGAGCGCGAGCAAGCTTATGCTTCGCCGATTATTCGGCGAGACCACTTGTTAGTTTCGCATGGCGCCGACTATACGATTGGCCACGACCTGATTACTGGTCGCGAGATTTGGCGCTGCCGCGTAAGTAGCAACGCCGCGGATTCCACACTGCGACTAATCGCGTCGCCGGTAATTGCGGACGACGGGACAATCTTCTCACCTTCCGCGAAGGCAGGCTCTCTGGTGGCCCTGAATCCCCTTGGCAAGGGAGATATTTCCGTCAATGGAATTCGCTGGCGCAGTGAGTCAGGCACACCCGATGTTCCCTCGCTGTTGTCTTACAACGATCTTGTATACTCCGTTCAAACCGGCGGCAGCTTGCTGTGTCTGGACGCCAAATCGGGAGTCCAAGTTTATCGAGAGAAGCTGGCCTCGCGATCGCACACCGCCTCGCCGGTTGCCGCAGCGGATCGGATCTACATCGTGGGCCGTGATGGTCGGACGACGGTCGTCAAAGCCGGGCGGATCTTTGCGATGTTGGCGGACAACGATCTGCACGAAGACATCAGCGCATCACCGGCGATTGCGCACGGTCGAATCTACCTGCGAACCCACGCGGCGCTTTGGGCGCTCGAAGCAAAGAGGGAATGACGGCAAGCGTGGTCGGTCCGCAGGTTCGTAGCGCGTTTATGTCAAAGTGGTGGATCGATGTCGTATTCACACCTCCGTGTGCCACTGGCAGCCGCCGGAGTTTGCTAGGATGTTCAGCAAAGATTATTTCGGCGGCAAGCCAGTGTTGAACAACGTCGGACTAATTGCTTCGAATTGTCTTGCTTCCATATTGCTATCGGCCTCAGACGGCTTACATTTTCCAACCGTTCACAGCACTGGCTTGCCGCCGAATGAGCTGTCATGTAATCCAAGTCAACTCC
>JANNPR010000267.1:0-6747 GCA_031400345.1 Planctomycetota bacterium
TATCAAGACCCGGGTCAATGACGACGCATTCATTACAGTCGGCAAGCCAGACAATATAAGTGTTTTCCGCAAACATCTGCGACGTGACAACGCCCAGGTGGTACATGTTCAATCTCTTTCCATTGTAGAACGACAACTACCGGATATCGCCGGTTTCTGAAGGCATTCGATCTTGGCGGCGTCGGATCCCGTCGACGGGTATTAATTCCGGTTAGGCAAATGGGGCCGAAGCGAAATTGTATCCTAATAACCTAGCAAATTGCCGGGCGATACTATCAGGGTTACCTACTCGCCCAATTGATAATATTTTCGGCTCAACGAAAACCGGGGCTCTCGTTATACTTGCGGCCCCGTTTCGCTCCGTTGGGAGCTTGTTGGTAGTTGAAGGATTAACCTGGCATTGGCAAATTTGAACCGATGCCTAACGAATCGTCGGGAGGACGATATGACCAAGCGAGGAATGCTGCGCCGCAGTTTTCTCGGATTAGTCGCAGGCCTGGCTAACCCATTCTGCCTAAGTGCCCTCTTAGCAGACGAACCGATACGATCCCGCGATCAGCTCAAAGAGCCCGTATTTCGCGTCGCCAACAAGGTTGAGCCCCCAGCGGTGCCGGGTGGTCATCCTCTGGATCCGGCAATAAAAATGGCGAAAGAAGGGCTAGACGTGATGAAACGCAACATTCGCGACTACGAATGTATGCTCGTCAAGCAGGAGCGGATAAAAGGGGAGCTGAAGGAAGCCGAATACATTCAGACGAAAATACGCAATCGGGAAATCAGCAATGGTGCCGTGGTCACGCCCTTTTCCGTATACATGAAATTCATGAAACCATCGGCCGTCAAAGGCCGCGAGGTAATTTGGATCGAAGGCAGAAACGCCGGCAAGCTAATCGGGCACGAAGGAAACTTCCTAGCCGCCGTTGGTCCGATGTGGCTTGATCCCAACGGCATCCTGGCCATGAAGGGCAACCTCTATCCGATCACGGAGGTGGGTATCGAAAACTTGCTGTTGCAGCTCGTTGAGAGGGCCGAACGGGACCGCAAGCAAGGTGAATGCGAAGTCACTTTTTCAAAAGGCTCTAAGGTCAACGATCGAGTCTGCACCATGTTGAAGGTTGTGCATCCGCATCCTCGGCCGTACTTTGATTTTCACATTGCCGAGGTGTTTATCGACGACGAATTGAACGTCCCCATTCGTTACGCATCGTACTTATGGCCGCAGGCTCCGGGCGGCGAGCCGCTTCTTAACGAGGCCTACACATACCTCAAACTGAGACCCAATGTCGGGTTGACCGATTCGGACTTTGACCATCGCAACACGAATTACAAGTTCTAATAGGAGCTGTAGGTCACGCTGCCCGGACAGGAACCATGCACTTGTAACCCAGGGTGGTGCGGCTATGGCGCTTACCGTGGGCTTTGGGGTTTAACAGCATCGCCGTAATGAAATCTCCCCCACCTTCGACCTCGGTGGGGGCTCTTAGAGAACGCCCTACTGTCGCACGACAGTCATGTGAGCCTTTTCGTTCTGCCGAGCATCGCGTGAATCGGTCGAATTCGACGGATCGGTCCGAGAATCCCACGCTGGCGCATCGGGTCAGTATTGTTACAATCTCACCGGTTGCAGTCCCAATTATCTCGATGATCAAGTACCCATGACCGACGGCCAGATTCTTGTTACATCAGCGCTTCCCTATGCGAATGGCCAGATCCACATTGGCCATTTGATGGAATATGTCCAAACGGATATCTGGGTTCGTTTTCAGAAGCTC
Organism: Planctomycetota bacterium; assembly: GCA_031400345.1. Taxonomy (GTDB): domain Bacteria; phylum Planctomycetota; class Planctomycetia; order Pirellulales; family Pirellulaceae; genus JANNPR01. The sequence continues at coordinate 1,773 of JANNPR010000267.1, forward strand.
AGTGGGCGACGGTGTGTCTATATTTGTGCGGACGATACGCACGGCACTCCGATCATGATGCGCGCTCGGCAGGAGCAACGTTCGGAAGAGTCACTGATAGCCGAGATGGGCGAGCATCATCGGCGAGACTTCGCCGCTTTCGATATTGGGTTCGATAACTATGGAAGTACCAACTCGGCGGAGAATCGTGAACTTTGCGCTCAAATCTGGCAGGCGCTTCGCGGGGCCAATTTGATCATTGAACGTGAGATTACCCAACTCTTCGATCCGATTGCCGGAGTCTTTCTGGCGGATCGATTTGTCAAAGGAACCTGTCCGGTATGTAAGCGGCAGGATCAGTACGGCGATAATTGCGAATGTGGCGCAACCTACCAGGCGACGGATTTGATCGATCCGGTTAGCACGTTGTCCGGCTCTAAGCCCGAACAGCGTCAGACTCGACAGTTGTTTGTGGAACTGGAACAGTTGCACTTATTCTTGCAAGAATGGACCCAGTCGGGACGTCATCTACAGCAGGAAGTTGCCAACTATTTGAAAGGGCACTTTTTGCACGAGCCATTGCGAGACTGGGATGTCTCACGGCCGGCCCCGTACTTTGGATTTGAGATTCCCGATAGTCCAGGGAATTACTGGTACGTTTGGTTCGATGCCCCCATCGGCTATATCGCTTCCACGAAAGAATGGTGTGATCGAAATGGCGAGCACCTGGACGACTGGTGGCGCAGCGAACAGACAGAAATTCATCATTTTATCGGTAAAGATATCCAGTATTTCCACACGTTATTTTGGCCAGCGATGCTAGACACGGCCGGATTTCAACTTCCCACTCAGATTCACATCCACGGATTTCTTACCGTGGACGGCCGAAAAATGTCCAAGCGGGACGGGACGTTCATCAGCGCAGCTACTTATCTGCGGCATCTCGACCCGTCCTACTTTCGCTATTACTTGGCATCCAAATTGGGGCCCAGGCTGGATGATCTGGATCTCAACTTTGACGAATTCTGTGCGAAAGTTAATTCAGACTTAGTGGGCAAGGTCGTTAACTTGGCCAGTCGATCGGCGAAATTCGTTGAAACGACGGGGTTGTCGCCACGCTATCCCGATGACGGCGGCTTATTCCAATACGCGTCTGAAATGGGAAGTGTCATTGCGGCCGCATACGCTGGCCTGGATTTCAATCGTGCCATGCGTCTGATCATGGAACTTGCAGACCGCGCCAATGCCTATGTCGACGCACAAGTTCCGTGGGTGCTTAAAAAGGATCCCCAGCAAGCTACTAAACTACAGGACGTATGCACGGTAACCTTAAACCTGTTTCGTCAGCTGTCAATCTATTTGGCACCGGTATTGCCGAGATTGGCTCAACAGACCGAGCACCTGTTAAATCGGCCCCTATTTTGCTGGGATGATGCCAAAACGCCTTTAATAGGCAGCTCGGTCGCCAAATTCGAACATATGTTAAAGCGAGTCGATCGAAAGGACGTCGAAGCCATGATTGAAGAGACCAAGCAAGATACGCCCAGGCCCGAAAGCCTAACGCCGGGAATCCCAGCGCCGGGAATCCCAGCGCCGGAAAGCCAAGCGAGTGTCAGCGACAGTGACGCACCGTTGAAAGCTGAGCCGCTCGCTTCCGTTTGCACCATTGACGACTTCGCTAAGGTGGATTTGCGGGTAGCGAGAGTTGTTGTGGCGGAAGACGTACCGGACGCGCGAAAGCTGCTGAAATTGACGGTTAGCTTAGGTGGTGACGAACGACGGACCGTGTTCGCGGGCATTAAAGAAGCTTACTCGCCAGAAAAGCTTGTAGGTCGATTAGTTATTGTGGTAGCCAACCTACAGCCTCGTCAAATGAAGTTTGGTGTGAGCGAGGGAATGATCGTCGCCTGCGGTCCCGGCGGCAAAGACGTTTACTTATTGGATGTCGAGGATGGTGCCCAGGTGGGCCAACGAGTTCATTAACCCGTTGTAGTAGGCACACTCCGTGTGCCGTTTTGGCACACGGAGTGTACCTACGACTGCGACAACGTTTTCCACATCGCCGCTTCTTCACCATCGAGCCGCAAGGTAAGGCATTTGGCACTTCCGCCGGCCTTTACAAATTCGCTCAGTGGGGTCTCGATCGGCTCATATCCGTGGGCCCGCAGTGCTTGATGAAGTTGTGGGCACCCCGTGTTGGTCACCACGTGTTTAGCAATAACAACCGCATTGCATGCGAATGATGCCGCTTCCTCGGCTGAGACTTCGATCAATTCCTCAACGACTTCGGACATCGCTTGACGCCCGTAGCTGTCGAAAGCACCTGGAAAGTAAATAGATTGACTGCCGCTGAGCGGACAGAAGCAAGTGTCGAGATGATAGTAGTACGGATCGACGAGCTCCAGCGGTATGACTAGGCAGTTGATTCGCTGTGCGACTTCTTGATGGGCTCGAACATCACTACGGCGACGGTAACCGGCGAATAGAGTGTCGCCGCAAAACAGCGCATCTCCCGCACCTTCGAAATACATGTTATCGGGCAAGTGCACGACTTCGAACTGGTTCGAGGCCAAAACCTTCGCGTAGTGGGATTCTTCGCCTTGACGTTGAGTGTGCCGAAATTGCGACAAAATCGCTCGCTGGCGATAAATCATGGCGGCGTTGGCAGTGAACACTAAATCGGGCAGCCCTGGCACCGGCTCTAACTGCGAAATTTTGGCGCCTAAGCTAATAAAAATATCTTTTAGCGCCCGCCATTGCTGAATCGCCAACGCGTGGTCCACTTGACGCTCGCGGCTCATCCACGGGTTGATTTCGTACTCTATCCCATAAAAATCCGGAGGACACATCAGCATGTGTACCATATGAAACCTCCAGACTTATCTGTTTGCACCACTCGGGTCCACACTATTTACAATTGGGTGCCAGGCTGCCTGCCTGCAGCAGCTCCAATTCATGGACTAGGGATCTCAAGAAGGGCTCGACGTCCGTCACCAAACCGACCGTCTGAAACGAACCACGGTCGTTAAGCTTGATTACCGTCGATGGATTGATGTCCACGCACACGACCTTAATCCAAGCCGGTAGCAGGTTGCCAACCGCTATCGAGTGCAACGTGGTTGCAATCATCAAACAAAAGGAAACGTCTTGAATCTTGTTGCGCATTTGGCGTTGTGCTTCGAGCGTGTCGGTCACGACGTCCGGCAACGGACCATCGTCGCGTATACTACCCGCAAGTAAAACGTCAACATTGTGCTGAATGCACTCGTACATGATTCCGCTGCGAAGCTCGCCACGATCGACCGCGGCTCGAATGCTCCCTAACCGTCTGACCCGGTTGATGGCGCGGAGATGATGTTCATGCCCTGCTTCGACAATGTCGCCACAGTCCAATCGCACCCCCAGGCTGGTGCCGAAGAATGCTTGTTCGATATCGTGCGTGGCTAGGGCATTGCCTGCGAAAAGCGTGTTCACAAACCCATGGCGAATCAGATGACACAAATGTCCATCGCTACCGGTATGAACGATTGCGGGCCCTCCCACCACCAACGTCTTTCCGCCGGCTTCCCGGTTGCGAAATAACTGCTGGGCAACCTGACGTATAGCGACTCCTTTGGGTTTTTCCGTTGACACGGAACTGTTCATGAATTCGAAGGATTCTCTCGGCACGGCACGTTGTTCAGGCACCACCCGTACGCCCGCGTGGCTCACCACAATGAGTTGCCCGCGACGGACATCCGTCATCGGAATGCACACGGCAATTCGCTGCTCAGCGTCCACAACGATTCCACAATCCATCTCCTGCCGCTGGACGTAGTACCATTCCCCTTCGAGCCGTACCTGCGTTCGCTGATTCGTGGTCGCGTAGAAGTCATCTGGAAACGCACCTTCAATATCGGCTGGGACTAGCCGGCAATCTCGATCGGATACGCGAATCGCACCGTGGTCCGCAATCGTGTTCAGGATCTCCGCCAGCCGTTCGGTTGACGGAGCTTGCACTTCGAGTCGTGCGTAACTGGGATCATTGCGAGTTTGCCCGACCGAGAACTGTTCGATTTGAAAGTGGCCGCCCGCAGCGGTAATACAGTCCAGAATTTTTGGCAGTATCAGGCTGTCGATGATGTGCCCAGCCAGTTCCACTTCTTCGGAAACGTACGGCAATGGACTTTTCTGCGGATCCTGCCCAAGATTGGCCATGTGCTTCCTTTTCAAGGTAATGCAGCGAGATAGCAAATTCTATATCGCGGCAACAATTTGACCAACCAATCGAAGTAATGCTTACTCGAGAAACCAATGGATAGCCTCACGGCCGCTCGCCTGCAGATGACGGTCTCGCTGGCATTCCATATGGTCTATGCCGCGGTGGGTATTGGTCTCCCGCTGCTGCTTGTGATTGTCGAAGGATTGTATTTACGAACTGGCGAGCCGCGTTACAAGGATCTTGCCAAGCGATGGGCAAAAGTAACTGGGTTGTTGTTTGCTGTGGGCGCGGTTTCTGGCACCGCGCTATCCCTGGAACTAGGGCTGCTGTGGCCGAAATACATGGAAATACTCGGGGCGGTTGTCGGGCATATCTTCGGGCTGGAGGGCTACGCGTTTTTCCTGGAAGCCATCTTTATTGGACTATACCTATATGGTTGGGAACGACTAAGCCCACGTGTGCATTGGTGGTGCGGTGTCGTGATTGCAATAAGTGGAATGCTGTCGGGCGTACTGGTGCTTGGAGTAAACGCCTGGATGCAGCAGCCGGTGGGATTTCAGATGGAAGGATCCATTATCACGGTAACGGACCCGATCGCGATCTTTAAGCAGCCGCTGTGGTTTTACATGGCATGGCACTCGACTCTGGCTTGTTACATTGCCGTCTCATTCGCTGTTGCAGGATGGTACGCACGGCAGGCAAAACGTGGTGATCGCCGTGAGTCGACGCGTACAGCCTTGTTGGCGGCGATGGCGGTCGGAGCGATCTGGTGCAGCCTTACAGCCAATAAGTGGC
>JANNPR010000305.1:0-8026 GCA_031400345.1 Planctomycetota bacterium
ACTCGTTGGTTTAATTCAACGTAAGACCGGCGAAGCACGCGGTAAAGTTGAAAAATTCCTGGAAGAAGTTTCAGCAAACGGTTCTTCGAAGGTAGCGACTGTGGCTGACGGCGCTCGTGAATACGCACAACAAGCCGCCGAAACAATCCAGGAAACATCGCGCCAGGCGGTCGAGAAGGTGCAGCAAGGATATCAAGAGACAGAGCAACTCGTCCGGGACCGACCCATGGAATCTGTTGCAGTAGTCTTCGGAGTTGGTTTGTTTGTCGGAGTCGTCGTTGGTCTCTGCATTCGTAGCCGGTAGGGTCCTATGACCGTCGCCTTAATCGTCGACAATAACGCGGCACGAATTGCCCAATTTCACTAGGTACAGGACAACGTTTCAGGACCCGATGGAGATTTGAAACATGGCTAATTACAACAATCCGCGGCGAGTTGCAACGCAGGAAGAGAAACTGAGATCCGACACAACGTTCGGTCGATCAACCGGCGTTGTAAAAGAATATCCTGTCTCATCGATGCTCGTCGTTTTCGGAATAGGAATTGGCGTCGGGGCTCTGTTGGGTAGCACTCTAGCGGCACCCATTATGTCCGCCATCAAGTCTGAACCGTCAACGGCGGAAAAATTGGGCACACAGATCTATGCGGCATTAGCGAACACCATCCCCAGCTCCATCATGCGCCGTTTACCTGGATGAAATCTGAAACTGGTCGTCGTTGGTCCTGACTCAATAATTTGAAGGCCGCACATGACTAAAACCGACGCTGCCGAGGAAATCCAACAAGAGATGCGCCAAGTGCGCCGCGAACTCACTGAGGACATGCAGGAAATCGTAGATAACGCCCGAGTTATGACCGACTGGCGGCACTACGTAAAAGCCTATCCATGGGCGTGCGTCGGTGCCGCAGCGGCAGTCGGCTTTTGGGTGGTTCCTTCAAAGGCAAGATATGTGGGTCCTGACGCGGAGGCTATCGGGGAGATAATGAAATCCCAAATGCACTCCATCAAATCGAGCGTAGAAAAAAATAAGACAAAAGGGATCGCCGCTACCATCATGGGTCTTGCAGCTTCGGCTCTGCTGCAGGGTGGTATAGCGCTAGGCAAGCAACAGCTGCGCAAATACATGCACGGTTCTTCACCATCGATAGAATCGCGGGGCCCAACGTGAAAAACCGCATCGTCGATTACTTACCGACTTCGCTAAAATCTAAGGCCGACCACGCCGACGGAGCGGGCTCATATTTTTCAGTTCCTGATTTGACGTCCTGGATTAGAACCACCGAAGAGTTCGTAGCGAAGCGCCCAGGTGCCTGTCTGGGCGTCGCTTTTGTAGTGGGAGTGACACTGGCATGGTGGATCAAACGAAAGTGACCGGCTCAAACGGGGCGAGCAGCTCGCCAACTAAAGCAGTCGCGGCGAATACGGCGGAATTTCTTCACGACGTAACGACGCTAGCAGAATTGCAAGGCAGGCTGGTCTTGGCGGACGCACGCCAAAGTCTCAAGCGTTCTGTGCTGCCCCTGTTAACGCTGCTGACCGGGGTGTTTCTTTGCTTGAGCACATTACCGCTGGCTTTGGTGGCCATTGCTCTGACGTTGATCGAAATGACCACACTCACAAACGCCCAATCCTTTTGGATAACCGTGGCAATTGGGATGGTGGTCGGCGTGATCGCTGGGGTGATCGCTGTTTTGCGATTACGCAACAGCCTTACCTACTTCCAACGCTCGTTGAATGAATGGAACATGAACATACGTTGGTTTCGACGTGTTCTGAAACAATTGGGTAAGCGGCCGTTGTCTCGTGATGAACAAATAACACCGCTGCGTTCACCCAGATAATTGACGTGTAAGAATTTCACCCTTAAAAGCAATTTAAAAACACGAAGGAGAGCAAAATGACTACCCACGACGGTATTCGATATGCGGCAGAAACGATGGATCAAGAACTTTCGGAACTGCAGCCAATACAAGATTTAATGGAATACGCGCAAGAATATGCTCGTGAAAAGCCTGAAATGGTAGCATTGATGTGTTTCGGTGTGGGATTCGTATTGGGCTGGAAACTTAAACCCTGGTAGACGTTACTCAGACTGCAATCATTGTTTTACAGCTAAACGTGGCGGATAAGTAACCGTAATTTGACGTCCGAGCTGTGCGGGCCGGCTGCCAACGGCACAAATCGCATGACTGAGTGTTAGATTACCGAACGTCCCACCTGTCTTGGCTTGGCGTCCGATCGGTGATCGCGGTTCACTTTTAGAAAATTTCGTCATGGCGGCTTCCCGTACCGTTGGGGCCTGGCAGCGCACCTACTCCGCGATGCTCACCTTCGTGGTGGTAGTACTAGTATGTGGCTGTCTCTACTGGGCGAGACCCGTATTGATTCCTACAGCACTGGCTGTGCTGTTCACGTTTTTGCTAAGCCCGGTGGTGACTTTTCTTAAGCGGTTTAAGTTACCGCGTGCCCCGGCAGTGGTTTTGGTAGTATCTCTGGCAGCCTGCTTAATCGCCGGCATCGGCTGGATGATCTTCTCGCAGATGATCAGTCTGGCGAATCAGTTGCCCCGATATCAACAGAATGTGATTGCAAAAATTTCCGCGATTCGCGCCCAGAGTCAAGGTTCTCTCTTAAATAAACTTGGTGAGTTCGTGGGAACAGTCACCGAAGCAGTTACGAAGCCGCTCGAAACGGACACGGATGAACCTCCACCCAAGCTGCCCCAGCTAGTAGAGATTGTTCCAGCGGCTAGAGATTGGAGTCCGTTTTCGTACTTTGCGATATTTGGGCCGGTCTTAGAGCCCCTGGCCACCGCCGGTCTGGTAATGGTACTTGTCATCTATATGCTGATTAACCGCGAAGATATGCGCAATCGATTACTGTCGTTGTTTGGCGACGGCCGTATGACTCTGACTACTAAGGCGATTGATGAAGCGGCATTTCGCATCAGTCGTTTCCTCTTGGCACAATTTGCAGTCAATGTTGGATTCGGGGTGGTAGTAGGTTTGGGGTTACTCTTGCTCCAGCTGCCATATGCAGTTCTGTGGGGCTTCCTAGCGGCCTTTTTGCGATACATTCCTTATATCGGACCATGCGTGGCTGCGTTGTTTCCGCTGAGCCTTAGTTTGTTGCTTTCGGACGGAGTGTGGCAACCACTGTCAATTGCCTGCATGTTTGCCTTTCTTGAGCTGTTTACCAATCTCATCGTCGAGCCTTATTTCTATGGGCGGAGCATTGGCGTTTCAGAAGCAGCATTAATTGTGGCGATTGCCTTCTGGACATGGCTCTGGGGGGCTCCCGGGTTAATGATGGCGACGCCTCTGACCGTTTGCCTCGTCGTGCTCGGGAAATATGTTCCCCCACTGAAGATGTTCGACCTGCTATTAGGTGACGAATCGACTCTGCCAGCGGATCGGCAGTACTTCCAACGATTATTGGCTCGCGATCAGGACGAGGCGTCGGAGATTGTCGCAACCCTCGCAAAGGAATCGACTTTGCAAGACGTCTGTGATCGAGTTTTAATTCCAGGGCTTGTGTATGCGAAACGGGAACTCGCAAATGACCATCTAACCCAAGAAGACGCCGAGTTCATCGTACAAGCCACCAAGGAAATAGTAGAAGAGCTCGCGATAACGGCCATGTCGGCTGTTGTCGAATCGCAACCGGTGACCGATTCGATCCCGGAACCGCCAGACCAGAAGATGGCCGTTCTAGGCTGTGCCGCTGGGGACGATGCTGACGTGGCGGCGTTAACCATCTTCAGCCACGTCCTCGACAAAAAGGCTTGCGACTTTTCTATGGTCAGCACGCACCGTCTCATTTCCGAAATCGTCGCTCAAGTTGAAGAAGCGCGACCGGCAATCGTTTGCATTGTTGTATTGCCGCCCGGCGGATTGGCCCATACGAAACTATTATGCAAACGTTTGCGTCAGCGTTCGTCACAACTGAAGATCGTGGTTGGACGCTGGGGATTGGCAAACAACGAAGGAGCTCGGGAGCAGATTGTCGCGGCTGGAGCGGATTGTTTCGGGTCAACTTTGGCTGAGACATCGACACAACTGACAAACTTAGCGCAACTACTCAGACCAGCGCCTCCCAATTTGGCCGCAAAAGCGATCGCCGCTGAGCATGATGCTCGCGACTCCGAAATAGCTATTGCCCTTAATGCGGCACAGTAATTGCTGGACATACAGTGCTGCTGATTCTTCGCCCGATTTGGGATTGGCCATTTGAAGCCTAATGAAGCAAGGACGCCGCACCGTGTCGACGATCATGAACTGCCCCCGATGTGGAAAACGAATTCAAGTAGATGGTCCAGAACAGTCTCGCGTGGAATGCCGGCGATGTTCCGGTAGCTTTAAGATGTCGGGCAACGATGGTGACATTTTGGCTTTGGTACCGCGACGAACTATCTTATCTTGGTTAAGCGGTATTGGGATTTCAGTTAGTGAAATGTCCGCCGGCCTATTGTCACGCTTTCGCGGATCTCCGAGTAAACGCCCCTAACAACCGCTCGCTTAGCGCGTCACAGGTAAATTCGGTTTGTACGGCATGGCGAATGCATCGTTAGACGGTGGCAATTAGGCCAGGACGGTAACCGAAGGAGCTGTTTGGCGATCGCTCTTTTCTAGTGTATCGCTGCCGTTCGCCACCATCACTTTTCGGGGATCGTCATATGTCCCGTTGCATCATAATAGCCATCGCCATTTTGGGCGTCTCGTTGCCATATGCCTCGGCAGCCGACCATCCAAATTCAACGGGCACCCCTGACGCGAACCCGTCCCTAGGCAGAACAACGCACCCAATTGTCGTTCGCCTAAATCAAGAAGCGTTGCGGCAGATCGTCAGACGCGATATCGATCATAAAGGAGATGTCAACAAGGTGGTTTTGGGGACCACCGTAATTGGAGACAGTCATACCACGGGTGCCGTATTCCCGCAGCCGCTCATGGATGAAGGCCGCGCATCATTTCTTGTTACCTTTTCCGGAAATACAAATACTCGCTCGGTGGGCTACTCGGGACCTGCAATTATCTACAGTAGTACCGCGACGGATTTCGTTTGTACGCGACCTGTGTCGTTTGAACCGAGGACCGGGTTCGTCGCGGGATCGACGTCCGTTAAAGCGAATACGACCTTAAAGTACGACGGTTTTGACGCGACCCGCCGAGGCCCCGGTAAATTCTTAGTACGTCGAGTAGCAAGCCGCCGTGCTCAACAGTCACACGAGGAGGCACGCGCCACTGCTCATCGTGATAACGTCAAGGAGATCACCGAACAATTCGATAAAAGCCTCAACGAGGGACTTGCCATGTTGAATCAAAGAATGAATATGGCGAGACTCGTGCAGGCAGTACTGGGTAAAGACGATGCGCTGCAGCTCTTAGCTACGTCAGATGAAAACAGTATTTATTTAGCAATCACCGGCGCGGGGACGCCCATTGATCCAAAGGCATTGCCGAAGCAAAGCCTCGGGGATTCGCCAGTGGAATTCTGGGTGCACACCAACATGTTCCTGCCCATGAGTGGCGAAGCATTAAAAATACCTATGCGAATTGACAATCAGGCGTTAATCGCCGCCGGCAAAGTGGCGCTCCTAGGAGCGCTGGTGATGGCCGAAGACGTAACGGATAAAACGCTAGATGTGGCCGCGGTGGGCGAATGGCTTGTTGTGGGACTGAAAGCCGAGGCATTTTCAACCGTAAGCACGTCGTTACCCACGTCTTCAGCACCGCGTGCTAAGTAAATGCGCTGGTTGCGGTCGTAGTACTCGGTCAATGCCAACATGGTGAGTCGGCTGCCGGATAGCGTGTAAGGCCCAGCATTTAAGCGTGGGTGCGGATCACGAGGCATCTGATTTCGCTCATATCCTCCATTGCAAATCGAACCCCCTCGCGTCCCAGACCACTATCTTTCACACCGCCATACGGCATGTTGTCAACTCGCCAAGATGGCACGTCGCCGATCACAACGCCACCGACTTCCAGTTCATCCCAGGCTTTTTGCATCTTGTAGAGATCGCGCGTGAAGATACCCGCTTGCAGGCCGAAAACACTGTCGTTGACTTCGTCGATCGCGTCTTGAAAATGCGTGAATCGGCTGAGCACAGCAACCGGCCCGAATGCTTCCTCGGTGCATAGCGGTTGATCTTTCGGAACGTTCTCCAACAGCGTCGCTTCCAGCATCGGACCATTTCGCTTTCCACCGCACAGGATTCTGCCGCCCGCCTTCTCGGCCGCATGTATCCAGTTTTCGAGTCGAGTCGCTTCCTTCTCCGAGATCATCGGACCGATGAACGTAGCTTCGTTTTTAGGATCGCCAGCTACCAGTTTCGAAGTCGCGGCAACTAGGCGATCCCGCAGTTCGTCGTAGTTATCTTCGTGAATAATGATGCGTTGCACGCCGATGCAGCTCTGACCCGACTGGTAGAAGGCGCCGAAAACTAGTCGCTCAGTGGCGTCGTTCAAATCCGCATCGGCATCCACGACACAGGCTGCGTTTCCACCAAGTTCCAGAACAACTTTCTTCTTACCGGCCCGCGCCTTCAGATCCCAGCCCACGGAGGGTGAACCGGTGAAGCTGAGCAACTTGAGGCGGTCGTCGGTGGTGAATTGGTCGGCTCCGTGGCGTTCGCAGGGCAGTATGGAAAATGCGCCTGGGGGCAGATTCGTCTCCGCTAAAACCTGGCCAATGATCAACGCTCCGATCGGCGTCCGGCTTGCCGGCTTCAGAACAAACGGACATCCGACCGCGATTGCGGGTGCCACTTTGTGGGCCGCCAGATTGAGAGGGAAGTTAAATGGCGAAATGAACGAACACGGGCCGATGGGCACTCGTTTGAACATCCCGCGATATCCCCGCGCACGCGGCGCAATCTCCAGGTTCATTACCTCCCCACCGATTCGCACCGACTCTTCCGCTGCAATGCGAAAGGTGTCGATCAATCTCGAAACTTCGCCGCGGCTGTCGGTGATCGGCTTGCCGGCTTCGATGCAGAGCAACATCGCCAACTCTTCCGACCGCTCGGTGAACCGGGCGACACAGTGGTTCAAGACGTCTCGTCGTTCGTAGGGAGGCATCTCGGCCATGGGACGGCTCGCGGCCACGGCGGCTGCGATTGCTTGGTCGATTGTTTTGGCGTCCGCCATGGCGACGCGAGTGGCAACCAGTCCTGTATATTTGTCCGTGACCGCCAGATCCGCGTTCGCCGCAACCGGCTCGTTGGCAAGATAGTATGGGTAGCTGTCGTGCACGATGGTCTCCCTATATCTTGGCGCTCAGTTCGGCGATCTCTCGATTCAAAATGCGATCGTTCTCCGAATAGTCAACCGGGACATCGATCACATGGACGCCAGGTGAGCTGTGACACTCCTCCATTTGCGGTATGAGCTGCGCCGCGTCTTCGATGCGGTGTCCATGAGCCCCATAGCTTTCGGCATACTTCACAAAATCCGGATTTCCCAGGTCCAGCCCGAAGTCGGCAAAGCCCATGTGAGCCTGCTTCCACTGGATCATCCCGTAAGCATCGTCGCGTACGATCAGCACGACCAGATTCATCTTGAGACGAACGGCCGTCTCTAACTCCTGTGAGTTCATCATGAACCCGCCGTCACCACAAATGGCCATTACCTTACGATCGCGATGCACGAGACGTGCCGCCATAGCCGACGGCAAACCAGCACCCATCGTCGCCAAAGCGTTGTCGAGCAACACCGTGTTCGGCAACCGCGCTTTGTAGTTGCGTGCAAACCAAAGTTTGTAGATGCCGTTATCCAGTGCGATGATGCCGTTATCCGGCATTACTTGGCGGACATCCGCCACCAACCGCTGCGGATAGATTGGAAAGCGGGAATCATCGGCACCGACCGTCAGATTCTTTTCGGCCGCTTCTTTGACCTGCATGAACCGAGAAAATTTCCACTAATATTGTTTCGATATCCGGTCGATAATCTGCCAATGGCTGTTGGCATTATCGCCGACCACTTCGACTTGCGGAATTTAAACAGGATCGACCGTAGCCGTGAA
>JANNPR010000312.1:0-8241 GCA_031400345.1 Planctomycetota bacterium
ATCGACGGTGCCAGCAATCGAGGAATCGACGAAATTCGGCAGCTTCGATCGAACGTCAATGTGCGACCTAGCCGCGCCCGTTTCAAGATCTATATTATCGACGAAGTTCATATGCTCACGACCCAGGCCTTCAATGCCTTATTGAAGACGCTGGAAGAACCGCCGGAACATGTGAAATTCATCTTCTGCACGACGGATCCGGAAAAAATTCCGATCACGGTGCTTTCTCGATGCCAGCGTTTTGACTTTCCCCCGGTAGAAACCGCCTCGATTCTCGGCCGTTTGAAGATCATTGTTGAGACCGAGGGAGTTACGGCAGACGAGGAAGCCCTGCAGCTACTTGCGCGCCGAGCGGGCGGTTCGATGCGCGATAGCCAATCGTTGTTAGAGCAACTGTTATCGTTTTGCTCTGGCAAGATTACCGTTGCGGACGTTCATAAAATGCTGGGGACGGCCCCCATCGGCCGCTTGGCGGAGATTACCGCGAGGATATTGGAACGAGACGTTGCCGGGGCGCTTCGCGAATTGGACCATGCCATCGAGCAGGGGGTCGACGCCGGACAACTGTGTGAACAGTTGCTGGGATATTTCCGCGATATGATGGCAGCCGTGTGTGGTTGTCCTGTGGACTTGATGTTGCACACGACGTCCACTGATTTTGCGATTCTGCAAGCTGCCGGAAAACGGCTGGGCTTGGAAACGATCCTGGCGGCGGTACAGATTCTGGATCACAGCGCCGTTCGGCTGCGGCTGAGTACTCACGTGCGGACGCTGGTGGAAATCGCGTTGGTTCGCATCTGCCATCTGGAAGATCTCGATCAACTTCCTGCTCTGATCGCACGACTTAGCGATGGGACTAGCCCCCTGCCTGCGCCCCGTCTGCAAAAATCTCACTCGCCAGTTGCCGAACGCGTGGCAGAAACATTGCCTAATGTTTCGCAGTCTCAGGACGATCGGCGGGTTGTAAATGCCAATCCCGCTGGACCCGCCGGTGGGGGTGATAGTCGCAGCAATGACGAGGCTCCACCGACGGTTGCCAAACCCGCTTCCGAAAGCGCGCAAAAAAAAACGGAAATAGGGGCGACGGCCGCCGCGGTCGCTCTTGAGGACGCTGGACCGGAGTCGGCGCCGCTCGCCGAAGTTGAAGCGAATCTGGCCTGGCGACAGGCGCTGGATGAGCTGGGTGACTTAACGGCTTCGGCGGCCCAATTGGCATCGCGAATTTCGGTAGTCGGAAACCGAGTGTCGGTCGAATTTCCAGCCGTCCACTTGATGCAAAAAGAAATGTGTGATCGGCCGGACCGTAAGTCGAGGTTGGAGCAGGCGATTAGCAAAGCCATGGGTCGTACGGTACGGCTCGATTTTGTACTGCTAGCGGATGACCTGACTCCCGCTGAGCAAGCTGCGGTACCGATCGTATCTCAGCGACAACGAATTCGCGATTTACAGCGGAGTCCATTCGTTAGTAGAGCACTGGAGTTATTTGACGGAGAAGTCTTGCGACTGGAAGAACACCGAGAGAAATCAGGCACGGGCGGCGAAGGCTCGTAACGAGGTAGGACGGGGCACTCTTGCCCGTCCAATATCCAGAGAAGGGACGGACAAGAGTGCCCGTCCTAGGATCTCGCCGCAAACGGCCAAGCCGTGATATAATCCGGCCATCGGAACAAAGAAAGCTACATGGGGGGACGGCACATGTTTAAGGGAATCACCGACTTCGCTTCCATGCTCAAGCAGGCTCAGGAAATGGGCGGCAAGATGAAGGATTTTTCCGATCAGATGCGGAATCAGCGCGTCTCGGGAAATGCCGGAGGTGGTATGGTCGAAGCTGAGGTGAACGGGCTAGGTGAAGTCATTCGGGTCAAAATTGATCCTCAACTTGTCACTCGGGGCGATCGTGAGATGATCGAAGACTTGATTCCCGCCGCCATCAATCAGGCCGTGGCCAAATCGCAAGAATTGCGCATGAAAGCGATGCAATCGATGACTGGAGAACTGAACGTACCCGGCTTACAGGAAGCACTATCAAAATTCACCGGTCGCTGAATGCCGTTTAGGGAGTCTGTTTCGTTCGAGGCGGCTACGCCGGTCTGCCTGCCAGCTATTAAACATCTCATCCCCATTTCTCTTCCCCATGTCACTGCATTTCTCCGAATCGCTAAGCAAACTCGTGGATCAACTTTCCAAGCTGCCTGGGGTTGGGCGGAAATCAGCAGAACGGTTGGCCTACCATCTGCTTCGGATTAATAAAGGAGAAGCGTTGGCACTGGCGGACGCGATCCGAGACGTTCGCGAAAATGTCCGGTATTGCAGCACCTGTTATAGCCTTGCAGAAGCTGAAGAGTGCACGATCTGCTTGGACCCAAAACGTGACCGAAAACAGGTCTGCGTGGTGGAACAGCCACGGGATGTTTTCGCATTGGAACAGGCGGGCGCCTATCGAGGTCTTTACCACGTGCTGCTTGGCAGAATCGCGCCGCTCGAAGGGGTCGACCCGAGTCAGCTTACTATCGATGCGTTAATCGAACGCATTCGGTCTGGCCAGTTTACTGAGATCATCATGGCCACAAATCCAACCGTCGAAGGAGACGGCACGGCGCTCTACATTTCGAACCTGTTGGCCGATTTCCCGGTCGTCCCCATAACACGGCTGGCACGAGGCCTGACCACGGGTAGTATTCTGGAATACACCAACAAAGAAGTTTTGGCAGATGCGCTTTCCGGTCGGCAAAAATTCTAAAGTCTACTGATGAATAAGAAATTGGACGCCAAACGAGTACTCGTGTTGGGAGCGCATCCGGACGATGCGGAATTTCATGCTGGTGGACTGCTGACCATGCATGCCCGTCGGGGCAACCTCGTCAAAATCATCTCCGTCACCAATGGAGCGGCCGGACATCATCAACTGCCCCCGGCAGATCTGATCGCCACAAGAAAACACGAAGCCGATTTGGTAGCTGAGCAGACGGGTTTCGCCTATGAGGTCTGGGACTTCCCCGATGGGGAGTTACAACCCAACTTAGACGTGCGGCGGAAGATCATCGCCGAAATTCGTTCGTTTGCGCCCGATCTGGTGCTAACACATCGCACCTGCGATTACCATCCGGATCACCGTGCCGTCGGCCAAGCTGTGCAGGACGCCTCGTATATGCTGAGAGTTCCGCGAATTGTTCCGGACGTGCCAGCCCTGCGACGCGATCCGGTGGTGGCTTACATGAACGATCTGTTCAGTCGGCCAACTCCGCTTCGACCAGACGTGGTACTGGACGTCACCACATTGATAGACGAAATCGTGAGTATGTTGGACTGCCATCGATCGCAAGTTTATGAATGGTTACCGTACGTCGAGGGACTTAAAGAACCTGTCCCGATTGGACAGGAAGAACGCAGAGGCTGGTTGAAAGCATGGTTTACGCCGCGATCGACCGCCATTGCTAACTTATCCCGAAGCGAGCTTTGTCGCTGTTTAGGGGCAGAACGAGGGAATCAAGTTCGTTATGCCGAGGCCTATGAAATCAGCGAATATGCTTGCCCGCTGGATGCGGCTGCTCGCGACGCACTTTTTCCAGGCCATGTGGGAGCTGCCGAGGCGTAACTATCGTCGGGCATGATGGATAACGCTCGCTTCGTGAATAATCCGGCACAACCGAGGCGGGTGATTGCAGTACAACACTTTGCTGCATAAGCTGCGGACGAACCGATATTTACTTGTTATCCGTCTTGGAACAAAGTATGCCGGAGGTAGATCTATTACACCTGAGTGTGGCGCTGGGCCCCCTGGCCGTTTACTTTGTACTGATGGGATGGGTAAACCTATCACGCCGCCCCTTTGTCACCACGGGAGCTCGCGACACTGCCGCTCTGGGAGTGGCAATTAGCGGTTTCCTTGCGGCCGGGCCCGTGGAACTGTTTCTGCCCGAGCCTGCCGCTTACCGATGGGGCAGTTACTCTTGGGTCTTGTTATTAGGCCTGTTTTCGCTGTGTCTGACGTTAATCGTGCTGCTGATGCGGCCTAGAATCGTGATCTATAATATCACACCCGATCAGCTCCGGCCATTGTTAGCAGACATTGTCAGCGAGTTGGACCGGGAAGCTCGTTGGGCCGGTGAAGCGCTCAGCCTGCCCCAACTTGGCGTGCACATGTACGTGGAAGCGGCCGGGGTCACACGTCACGCACAGTTGGTATCCGCGGGCCCGAGGCAAGATTTTGCCGGTTGGCGTCGACTGGAATTAGCTCTTTCCGATGCCTTGTTAGCAACCCAGGTTTCGCGAAATCCGGCAGGCTACGTTTGGCTCGTTTCCGGACTGTTCATTGTAACCCTGGTAACGTTTTGGATCGCCTCAGATCCCGTATCGGTAAAACAGGCTTTGCGCACCATGCTGAGGATCTATTAGCCGGCTAGCGGTACACTTTTTCACTTCGCCGCAACCGGTATCGCGAAATCTCCCTTAGGATCTCGCCACACACAGTGGATATGATTGGCAGGATTCCCCGCGGCATCCGGCTGAGTATTTACGAACTCGATTAGAAAAGTGGGTCCTTGAACACGATAGTAGTGCCCTACACCTGGCGAGACTGCTCCTGCCCAGGCGAAGTGGACTTTTTCAATTCCGCTCTTAGCGATGGCCTCCAGTTGTCCCTTTGCGACTTCATCGGCTAGGTTGTTTGCATAGGTCGCTAACAGCGACTGCAGAAGGCCGCGTTGGGTCGCGCTCATC
This sequence comes from Planctomycetota bacterium, assembly GCA_031400345.1. Lineage (GTDB taxonomy): Bacteria > Planctomycetota > Planctomycetia > Pirellulales > Pirellulaceae > JANNPR01. The sequence continues at coordinate 4,720 of JANNPR010000312.1, forward strand.
TTTGCGGCGGCGAGTCCGACAGGTGCGTCTTGGGGCGGTTGGGGTTCTCCCGCAGCGCGGACTTCGCGAGGTGCCTCAGAACTGATGATGGCAACTTTTCGCTGCTCGTCGGTGAAGGCCGCAAGCAAGTCGAACGCTTGCTGTTCTTCATTGGCAAGCAATCGAGCACCCGGTTTGATGTTGCCCGCCACTTCGCTCTTCACAGTGGCGGGGTTCGCTGCAAACGCGGTCGGAGTCGAGGAAACGACCTTGCCGTTTTCGACGACAAAGTTTAACGACAAATGATGCCCCTCCACGCTTAATCCCCAGCGGTCCGATTTAGCGGGCTTTCCGAAGATTGTGAAAAAATAGCGTTCGGAGTCACGAAGTGGTCCCCCAGTTTTGTTCTTTTCCAATTCGTGCAGCAGCTTTTCCATTTCCATGATTTTCGTAGCCTTGTCGTAGCCAATTTCGCTCAATGCCGACCGCAACAGGGTGTGCGCTGCCTCACGTTGGCGTTCGTCCATTTCCCTGATTTGTAGACCCTTGCGCGTTGGCTTGGGGATGAAGTGCCAATCCACTCGTTCTGGAATATCGAGCTTCAGATTGGATTTAGCTCGCTGGTCCTCGGACAAACTGGCCAGGTACTTTTCCGCGGCGCGAGTCATCTCCACTCCGCTAGAAATCTGTTGGCGAAATCCCCAGGTGACTCCACCAACCAGTACAAATGCGATTACCAGCGCCAAAAGTCGATGTGTTTTCATAGCTGCACTCGGCGAAATAGGCTTAGTGATTCAGGTGGTAAAGGAAATCGTGCAGGCACAAATGTAGCAAAACGAGTCGGCAGTCGGCAGTCGGCAGTCGGCAGTCGGCAGTCGGCAGTCGGCAGTTTTAGTCGGCAGTGGGCAGTCGGGCGTCTATTTCAAAAATTTTGAATCGATGTCGTAGGTATATTCCCGTGTGCCACATAATCTGGCAGCCGCCGGAATTTGCAACGATGTTCGGCAAAGTTTATTTCGGCGGCAAGCCCGTGTTAAACAACGTAGAACTATTGCTTCGAATCCGTGTAGTAACCACGCTTTCGGCGTGATGACTACACTCACTTTTTGCTTCCATATTGCTACGGCCTTAGATGGCTTACATTGACCGGCCGTCTCAGCACTGGCTTGCCCCGAATAAGCCATGTTGTTCAATCCAAGTCAACTCCGGCGGCGGCCAGTGGGACACTGACCCGGTCGTATGATGCTCACACTGCTCGGAACGATGGAGGCCAGTCTCGCGGTGCCGCGCCCGTCTCGTTGCGAGCAGTGGCACTCCGTCCAACCCTTACGGCCTCGCGCATTGCCGACTGCCCACTACCGGCTGAAAAATGCCTTCCGCTAGATGCAAATCCGTTTCGGTTCGGCTATTGTACTGAATGCCGACCGAACTCTGACATCGATTTTGACGTCATGCCCTGCGGGCACTAACTGTTACTTTAAGGGAGCTGGGTTGTGAGTGAAATTACCAATGGCTTATCGCGTCGCGATCTGCTGAAAACCTCGGGTACCATTGCTGCTGTCACGGCACTTGGTGGGATTACCATTCCGCGCGTTCACGCGGCCGAAGACAGTACGATTCGCTTGGCGCTCGTGGGATGCGGTGGCCGAGGAACTGGTGCGGCCTCAAACGCCTTGTCCACGAAAAGTGGCCCGACAAAATTGGTCGCGATGGCCGACGTTTTCGATCATCGGTTGGCCGCGAGCTATAAATCGATCAAGAATGAATTCAACGACCGAGTCGAGGTGCCCGACGACCACAAGTTCGTAGGTTTTGATGGTTACCAAAAAGCGATGGACTGCTTGCGTCCAGGCGACGTGGTGATCATGGCGACTCCGCCAGCCTTCCGTTGGGTACAGTTTGGATACGCGATCCAAAAAGGGCTCAACGTCTTTATGGAAAAGCCCACGACGGTAGATGGTCCGAGCACTCGCAAGATGTTTAAGCTGGCTGAGGAGTCGGTAGCTAAGAATCTAAAGGTTGGTGTCGGACTCATGTGCCGACACTGTGTGGCTCGCCGCGAGTTATTCGACCGCGCCCGATCTGGGGAACTAGGCGACATCATCTTGCTTAGAGCCTATCGTATGGCAGGTCCCACTGGCTCGGCTTTTGCCCCGCCCAAGCCGGATGACATGAGCGAGTTAATGTATCAAATCAAGAATTTCCATGCCTTTCTGTGGGCTAGCGGCGGTGCCGTGAGCGACTTCCTGATTCACAACATCGACGAGTGTTGCTGGATCAAGGATGCCTGGCCTGTGGAAGCGAAGGGGTCTGGTGGTCGCCATTTTCGTGGCGATTACGTCGACCAAAACTTTGACAACTATTCGATTGAATACACCTACGGAGATGGCTCCAAATTGGAATTGCAAGGTCGCTGCATTCCTGGCTGCCATAACGAATTCGCCAGTTATGCGCACGGTTCTAAGGGGGCAGCCGTCATTTCGACGTCATCGCACTGGCCGGCAAAATCCAAGATCTACAAAGGCCAGAAGATGTCCAAAGATGCGATCGCTTGGGAATTTCCCGCTAAAGACGAGTACAACCCATACCAAGCGGAATGGGACCACCTCATCGAAGCAATTCGCCAGGACAAGCCCTACAACGAAGCCAAACGTGGTGCAGAAGCAAGTCTGGTCACGTCCATGGGTCGTATGGCGGCTCACACGGGTCAGGTCATTACCTACGACGATATGTTGAACTGCAAACACGAATTTGCGCCCACAGTCGACAAACTAGATGTGAAAGGTCCAGCACCGCTCCAAGCAGGTCCGACAGGTAAGTACCCGGTTCCCGAGCCAGGTATCAAGACGGATAGCGAGTACTAGGAACCAGTCAGCAGTCAGCAGTCGGCAGTCGGCAGTGAAATGCCGGTAAGTTACTGCAGTGAAAAAAGCACGAAGATTTGTTGGCCTGACAAGAGCAACATCGCATGTCAGTTCGATCGTTCGTCGGCTTCGTTGCCGATTTTCCGACTCAACACAACGGCCTTGATCCGCCTGGCAAAGAGCTTGCGGATCTAATTGCGCATCGTCTTGCCGATGCTGGATTCGCAGTGGATGGCCCTGGCGACCGCGAAGGCTGGGCATGGGAGTGCTACACCAAAGACGATCAGCTCGAAATAATCACCATTGTGGGATTTGTCGATGACATGGAATTGGATCCACCGCGACAATGGTTAATTACAAATTACTGTGAATTGGGTTTCCTCAGGCGGCTTTTTGGCGGCAAATTACTCGAAGAGAAGCGATGTCGATTTCTGCGCAGGTTCTGCGAAGCTATGCATCAGTTCATCACTTGCGATGATCGGTTCTCCGGTGTCGTTTGGTACAACAAGGAAACGTTCGACAGACCGGGCGATCAACCCGGCGCAACTCCCTGATCATTCCCATGATCCAGGCTCAACACCTTCCACCGGAGCTTCGGGCCGGCGCGGGGTGCTGAAATCAATGTCGTTTGCCGCGACCCGGTGAACGTAAGCGTGGCCTAGCGACGAGCGTGAATTTT
>JANNPR010000327.1:0-4771 GCA_031400345.1 Planctomycetota bacterium
GGGAGATGGTGGGCCGCGACACTAACATCTTCGCTTCGTGTAGCAAGTCCTCATTGTCACTGGTCATTTGTCATATGTACCGAGTGATACTTATAATCGATGTAGTTGAACTCGCCAGGGTTCAGGCCTCGATGGAGGGCATAGGGAACTGCCAATGTCACAGGATGATAACTCTTTCGTTTCGACACGGGAAGATTCACTGGACTCGATCTTACGTCTTTCGATGGTGTCTGGCGTAGGCCCGCGCATTCGCACCGTTTTACTCGAGCGTTTCGGGTCGTCGGTGGCGGTATTGCAAGCAGCTCCTTCGGAACTGCGAGATGTACCTGGCGTCGGACCGAAACTATGCCGCAAGATTCTTGCAGCTGGAACGGAAATTGACGTCGCCAGCGAATTGGACTTTTGTCGGCAACATCAGATTTCATTGCTTACCGACCAAGACGCTGATTATCCGCGGATGTTGCGGGAAATTCACGATCCTCCTGCCGTCCTTTTCGTTCGAGGTGCCTTTCTGCCCTCGGATGGGATCTCGATTGCAATTGTGGGAACGCGGCATGCCACGAATTACGGAATTCGACAAGCTGAACGCTTGTCAGCGGGACTCGCCCGCGCTGGAGTTACCATCGTCAGTGGTTTGGCCCGAGGAATTGATGCTGCAGCGCATCGAGCTGCGATGTCCGCTGGCGGCAGGACGATCGCCGTTTTGGCTGGCGGCGTGATGAACGTTTACCCGCCAGAACACGATACGCTGGCCGATGAAATCGTTCGGCAAGGCGCCGTGATCAGTGAAGCACCACCACGTATGCCACCCAAAAGTGGTTTGTTTCCACAACGCAATCGGATTATTTCTGGCTTGAGCCTAGGCGTGATCGTGGTTGAGGCTACCGAACGGTCCGGGGCATTGATCAGTGCCACCCATGCCAATGAGCAAGGGCGAGAAGTTTTCGCGGTGCCCGGCCCCGTGGATCTTCGAACATCGCACGGCTGTCACCGTCTGATTCGAGATGGTGCGAGATTAGTCGAGTGTGTGGATGATGTTTTGGCAGAGTTAGGGCCACTTGTGGAACCGGCCCAGGATCTATCTGGCAAAGCGATTTCCAGCCCCGCCGAACTACAGTTGAATATTCAAGAACGGGCGGTTTTAGACGCCATTGAATATCAGCCGACAAGCCTTGATCAGGTGGCCAACACAAGCGGCATCCCCATTCATCGCGTGCTGTCGACGGTTAGCGTATTGGAGAGACGCCGATTAGTTGACCGGGTCAGCGGAAACCTTGTATCGCGACGATAGAAGTCGTGAGCTATTGGCAGTTGTGCCACGGGTAGGGTGCCAGGTAGGGTGCCACTGGCAGACGCCGGAATGGATTCGGTTGTTCCCGCGTGGGTTATTCGGCGTCAAGCCAGTGCTGACCACCGCGAGACTACAGATCAGCTCTTTTGATTTTTATCAAGCCGAACAAATGTGCCGGGACACTGGCTTGCCGCCGAAATAGTTTTCAATGGGTATCGAAGCCAACTCCGGCGGCTGCCAGTGCCACACTGGAGAAACGCACCGGTTGACAAATCGATACGGATCATCAGACATCGCATACCGTTTGTAACGATTACCTGAAAAACGAGCCCTCGGGTCCGGGCGATCCTGTGGGATATGCAGCGCATTTATCAGATGCAGAAAACCACATCGGGTAAGCGTGTTCTATATTTACGAAGCTGCAAGGTTTACCAACTCGGATTCGGGTAACGAGGGCATTTTGGTGGAGGCATCTAGGCTCATACTTCATATCGATGATGATGCTTCTTTCACCCGTCTGATACAGACGGATATGACGGCACGTGGCTACCAAGTCGAAGTATTGGACGAGCCCGGCAACTGGTTCGACACGCTGCGTAACGGGAATACGCGGATCGTGATCCTTGACATTGACATGAGGCGGTATTCGGGATTGGAGATCCTACGAGACATCAAACGCTACGACAGCGGAATTCAGGTTATCATCCTGACCAAGGTGACTCATGTCACAACCGTGATTAGCTCTCTATGTGCCGGGGCTGAGTTTTGCCTGTTCAAGCCACTCGACCACCTTGAAACACTCGTCGATGTGGTCGAACGAACCTTCTATAAGCTCGACAAGTGGCAACAAGCCTCTCAACGCGCACTAGCGATATCCGGCATGGATGGACAATTGGTGCCCGCGCTAAGATAGCGGTTGCAAAATTGTGGCTTTAATCGCTTCATCCATAATGCGCAAAGCGACGTCGACGTCCCCTGTTGAAATAGTTAGCGGTGGGCAAAAACGAATCGTGCTCAGGCCGCATCCCAACAGCAATAAACCGCGCTGGAAACAGGCTTGCACGATCGCATCACGTAGTTCGGGTGCTGGTGTAAGGGTTGTTCGGTCGTGTACTAGTTCAACCCCGACCATTAAGCCGAGTCCACGCACGTCGGCGATCTGTGGATGACGGGCCATCAGCTGACGGAGACCATTCTGCAGATGCTCACCCACGCCAACCGCGTTGTCCATTAAGCCTTGCTGCAGCAATTCAATGGTTTCCAGTGCGGCCATGCAAGACACGGGATTGCCACCAAACGTGCTGGCGTGTGAACCAGGCGGCCAGTTCATAATTTCAGCACTTGCCATAATTGCTCCTAACGGCATGCCGCTGGCAATCCCCTTGGCCACGCAAACGATATCGGGAACGACCCCCCAATGCTCAATCGCGAACATCTTGCCCGTACGGCCCATGCCGCTTCGCACTTCGTCCACGATGTATAAGATCCCATGCCGATCGGCAACCGCTTTGAGTCTGCGATGGAAATCTGGAGGCGGAACAATATATCCACCTTCTCCTTGAATTGGCTCCACGATAAAGGCAGCGACTTCCTGAGGAGGCACCGTGCGGCGAAACAAATCTTCTTCGATCTGCCGAATGGTTTTAAAACAGCAGACCTGATCGGATTGCCGTTGCGGGCAGCGAAAGCAATTGGGAAAGTCGACGTGACTAACTTGTGGAATCAAAGGTGCAAAACCCTGGCGTTGTGTAATCTTGCTGCCGGTAAGAGACAGCGCCCCCATAGTTCGGCCGTGGAAGGCGCCAAAGAACGCAATCATGTGTGAGCGTTTGGTGTGGTAACGAGCCAACTTGAAGGCGGCTTCCACGGATTCGGCACCGGAATTCGTAAAGAACACTCGCTTGGGACCTGGACCCGGGGCAATCTCGGAAAGTTTTTCCGCTAAAGCTGCTTGTGGCTCGTTGTAGAAATCCGTTCCGGACATGTGCAACAACTTCTCTGCCTGCTGTTGAATCGCCGCCACAATGCGGGGATGGCAGTGGCCTGTGGAACAGACCGCGATGCCGGCCGTGAAGTCGAGAAATAGATTGCCGTCCAAATCTTCCAACACGGCGCCGCTGGCTCGCAATACGGCTAAAGGATACGCCCGCGTGTATGAGGGAGAAGTGAATTGTTCATCCCGTTCGATCAGTGCCTTGGACTTCGGGCCAGGAAGCGGCGTGATAATCTTGGGCACTTTCTGTCCGGTCTTCATATCATCGCTCTTCCGCGCAGGTTGGAAATGGTTTCTATTAGAATCCTACCTTATCGAAAGGGATATCGAATTGACAAACATGAAGCCAGTTACCAGTGGTCCGCAGCGGCAGGTTCCCGTCACGAGCGAACGCGATCGGTTTTGTGCGGAGCTGTTCGACTCGCTTTGGAACCGATACCGGCAGCGAGTTTCTCACGTACAAATCTACGAACAACTGATCGCGGCAGCGGGAGCGAAGTTCGACAACGACCATATCGCGTTTCGAACCTTTGCTTGCCAAAGTCCGTTGACAGGTATCGCCAGTATTTCCCGGCTGTTTGAAGCTTTAGGTTATCGGCCCGCAGGCGTTTACCAGTTCGAAGACAAACACCTCAGCGCCGTTCACTTTCAGCACCCTAACCATCAGTTTCCGAAATTATTTATCTCGGAATTGAGAACCTGGGAGCTCTCATCGCCTGGCCGAGAGATCGCATCCCGTATTGTGCAGGCACATCGCCCGGAAATTTCCACGTCCGTATTGGCGGAATTAGCAACGTTTCGCGTCTCACCCGCAAGCCGCGCTGAACTACTAAAGTTGGCCGTCGAGCAGATACACGAATTGCCTTGGGAGATACCAGACCGCGCTGACGTTTTGACACTCAACAAGCAGAGTCAATACGCCGCTTGGGTAGCTGTGCACGGCTACAACGTGAACCATTTCACGTCGTTGATTAATTCCCATGGCTCGCCCAGCCTGGATAACATCGAAAAGACCATCGCTGCCCTCAAGCACGCGGGCGTTCCCATGAAATCGGAAATTGAAGGCGAACCAGAGTCGAAGTTACGTCAAACGGCCACGGAAGCCGTACAGATTGATGTGGACGTGCGTGATCAGGGAAAGCCAACACGGATGCCTTGGTCCTATGCCTACTTTGAGCTGGCCGAACGCGGCGAGATCGTCGACCAACAAACCGGAAAACGATTTCGCTTTGAAGGCTTTCTGGGCCCACAAGCTACTAACCTCTTCGAGATGACAAAGGTCCGATAAATCGACAACATTCGGAAATCCATGGGTGATGGGGTTCGGGAGAATGCAAATTGCGAATTGCAAAATGCAAATTGAAAAATGGTTCTAGTTCACCGCGTTCTCTGACTTATTTTGCACTTTTCACTTTGCACTTTGCACTTTGCAATTTTCATTTTGCATTGAGCCGTCGTCAGGCAGGCCCGACGATCTGGCGCCTTCC
>JANNPR010000690.1:0-5783 GCA_031400345.1 Planctomycetota bacterium
TGTATATTTTTTTAAGAAATTATTTTTTGGGCGTCATTCCTGTGATTAAAATATTCGGTCAATTTGATTTCAGCAGTGGCTCGCCGCCGACCGAGCCGTCGTGTAATCCAAGTCTTCTCCGGCGGCTGCCAGATGGCACACTGACGACTGGACGCAACAACTTAACGTGGTCGGACCACTACGACAACGGTTCGATTGAATCGCCGGCGTGAGCTGCTCGACGCCAACAAAAAAACCCCCGGGTCGACACTCGACCCGGGGGTTGGATTTATTTAGACCGATGACCGATTAAGGTCATTCGTTAACTTCAGCAGCCTTGCTTAGCAAGCACCCAGAAATGAACCAGCCATCATCCTCACTGCGAACAAACAGACCGCCTGCTCCAAAGTACTGCTTAACTGCATCAAATTCGGGGAGCTTGGCGGCATTGATCTGCTGTTCCCGCTTAGCGCCCTTTTCCTCGGGAGCCATTAGTTTGTTCAAGAATTTCCCCAATAGAGACTCTGCCTCGGGCATTCGTCCTTGACGCATCAGTTCATACGTCGTGCGGTAGGCTTCATCAGTGCGGACGAAGAATCGGAAAGCGTCCTGATCAGATCCCAACTCGACGAGTGCGGCCGCGACGGTCTGGTAGTCCGATGCGGTGGCCAGTTGGTTGGCGTCTGCCTTGCGCCGCAGCACCTGAACGATGTAATCCACGTGCGACGCGATCATCAAGTGACCATTTGCGACCGCGATGGCCGAGTTAGGAATCATCGGCTTATCCTCTTCGTTTTCGTCGACGTCCGATTGAACTCCGTCTATTTTTACGGCTTCGAGTTCGAGCCCTTCTTCGTCGTTGGTCACTTCCCAAATAATTTGCTGGTCAATTTCAACCCGTTTCGCCGTGCTCTCTTTTTCCATGATTTTTTCAATGGCTCTGGCCAATACCGCGGCATTCGTAATCTCAACCGCGATCAGGTACCGTTCGCTTTTCGGTCCGAATGGCTTTCGATTGTCCGTGAGCAGAGTGAATCGTTCACCAAGATGCTGAATGATTTCGCGTTCTAAGTTAACGCCTGGCCCGTTAGGGTCTTTTTCAATTTGTTCCAGCACGTCTTTGAAAATTTTCTCGCCAGCAATTTCATCAACCAGAGTCTCGGAGAACCCGAATGCCTCTTTCATTTTCCAGTTCATCGTCAAGTAGCTGGCCAATTCGCTGGGAACCCAACTCTGAGGGGATAGTTGCCCGTCGTTGGGGAACTCCAACATTCGTGCTGCCATTTCGTACTTGTGTCCCTTTGCATTTGGCACAGCCGGAGCATGAATCTTGGTGAAGTGTACCAGCTCATGTTTTTCGGTGGCGAATGCGATTTGGCCACCTACCCCATGAGCTGCGGTAAATCCCTGATTGGCCAAGACCTTCAGAAGGTCGGTACCCCGCTTCTTCCTGCCTCCGCCGGCAGCGCGACTCACCTCAGCATAACCAAAGGGATCCACGTACCAGCGAATGTGTGGCGCGACGGTCCCCGCCGCCTGGCCGCAGCGTTGCATGATCGACTGGTAGGCGTCGACGGATTGCAGCGACTTTGTTTTGAGTTCCCCAAAATTTTCCAAGATCGCCAGCGCCGTCTTTTCGTGGTCGGCCGAAACCAACATGTCGTCCCGCACAAAGTAGAACGCCGAGTGAGTTGTCTTCTTATCTTTCCTATTCGGAATCGTAAAAACGACGATTTCCGTGCCAGATACAGAACGCACAGCCCTCGATCCACCCTGTTGGATAATGTGCTTTGAAATCTTCTCCAATAATTTCTTGGACTGATCGTCGCGACCAGAAATGTCAGCTATCAATACCAACGCGTGCTGCAACTTGTCGCCATCGGGCTGGATGGCTCCCACGGCGACTTCGCCGCTTGCCACCCCGTCCAAATCCTCCCAGGAAACGCCGAGTCGGATGCCCGTCTGGCTAAGTTTCGATTGCAGCTGCGTCCGAAGATCCTCCACGAATGGTTTCATAACAGGGTCAACCAATAGCTGACCTAGTTGCGTTTCATTCCACTTTGCCGACAATTCCTCAAGACTTGGAATTGACACAAACCCTTTGGTGGTAAAAGGTAACAGCGAATCGGCAGGTGCAGCCGCGTACGTACTTGCCACGCCGCCCGTGAGAATACTGGAAATGAGCAAACCAAATAAAAGGTTTTGGACCTGACGTCGCACGGCAAGACTCCTTCGTGGACTTAGGGAATGCGGCGGGTGGGATTCTAAGTTCTCAGTTGGCAGGGATTGTCACGTTTAGTGTTGTATCGGCAAGCCGAACAATGAACGCGACTCCCAGCTTCCTTCCTTGGAGCAACCTACCCAACTCACCATGGCATACCATTTTCTACCCAGTGAAAATCCGAAAATCCTAGGACGGTTGATAAGGCACCCTGACAATCGTTACAAACCACGTCTCATCTGTCAATTCGCAATATGCACTGACGTTCACTACAGCTGTCCGTATACGTGGAACAGGGTCGAGCCCTTCTTATTCCAACCTATGGAAATAAAGCAAACATGGCGGCAAATCCCACAGACAATCTTTGCCATGACACGATTCACGGCTACTTACCTTTCACAGCTGCCGTTGCCAATTCATCGGACACGAGCGAACGGCAGGTGGTCGACAATCCCTGGCTGCAGCGGATGAGGCAAATCCATCAGCTTCAAACCGCGTGGTGGGTATTTCCCACCGCAGAGCATTCACGATTTCAACACGTAATCGGTGTGATGCACCTGGCGAGCAGGGCCGTGTCGGCGTTATACGAAAGCCTGGCTCAGGTGTGTCCGGACATTCCGAGTAGAGCATACGTCGAGACGCTGATGCGAATGGCCGGCCTACTGCACGATGTCGGTCATGGTCCTTTCGGCCATTTTTTTGACGAACATTATTTACGAGACTACGGTCTCACGCATGAAACGCTAGGGGCCCATCTAATTCGCCATGAACTGGGCGACCTATTGCGTGGTCTACGTCGCAACCCCAACGGAAAACTGCTGCCGGACGAAATCCTCAATCCAGAACAGGTTGCCTGGTTGATCGCTCGTCCACAGCCACACATCGACGTCGAACAGCCTACGTGGTTGAAATTTCTACGCAGTTTGCTGAGCGGAATTTACACCGTCGACAATATGGATTTCGTGCTTCGCGACGCTTATATGACCGGTTACAGCCAACGCGCATTCGATCTGGATCGCTTATTGTATTACAGTTTTTTCAGCCCGTGCGGCTTGACGATTCACGACCGCGGCATGGATGCGTTGGTGCGATTCATTGGCGCAAAAGCAGACCTATTTCGCTCCATTTATTTCCACCGCACAGTACGAGCAATCGACTTAACACTGGCAGACCTGTTCCTAGAGAGTAAACGCCTATTATTTCCTGGCGACCCTCTCCAGCATTTGAGCGAATACTTGCAGTTCACTGATGCGTCATTGCTGGTGGACGTATCTCGTTGGCCGAAAAGCACTAATTTGGCGACCCGGGCACTCGGCGAACGATGGCAGCAACTTCTGCACAGGCAGATTCCTTGGAAAATGGTCTGCCAACGTACTCGGATTTTCTCTGAACGCGATTCCGAGACATCCAGCATTTTTACCGACGCGAATTTGGTGGAACGGAGAATCCGCGAACTTTTGCCTGCTGAGCTGGCTGACATTCCGATTCGAATAGACATCGCGCGGCATATTCATAGACCGCATACGCGAGGCCCTGCTAGTGGACAGAATTTTCTCTATGATTCTGCCCGCGACACGATTCGACCGCTGGGTAGCCATGAGTTATACGAACGCCTCCCAGTGAGTCATCGGATCTGTCGCGTGTACGCTCGCTCGCTCGAATTCGCGCCGGAAGTTGCCAAATCGCTCGACATGCTAATGGGCAACACGGGTCCGGACGATCCGACAAATATGTGAGGATAGCGAAATTATGTTTCTAGGTTTTGGTGAGATTATGATGCGCGTTGCTCCTCCTGAGCAACTGCGTTGGCGACAGTGTTTGCCAGGTCAAGTGAATGTCACCTGGGGCGGTGGAGAGGCCAACGTATGCGCTTCGCTCGCCATGCTGGGGGCGTCCACCCGCTTCCTGACCGCTCTACCACCACACCCTCTAGCGGAAAGTATCGTTACGACATTGAGGGGGCTTGGTGTCGATACCAACTACATTTTGTGGCGCAAGACGGGGCGCTTGGGAGTTTATTTTGTGGAAGTTGGTGCCAACCAACGTGGTTCAAGCGTGTTGTACGACCGCGAGTATAGCGCGATCAGTTTGGCGAACGTCGAAGAATATGATTGGGACGCTGCCTTGGATGGCATTACTTGGTTACATGTTAGCGGGATTACTCCCGCCATCAGTCAGAATGCGTGCCAGGCCAACTTGGAACTTGTCCGCCGGGCCGCTCAGCGTAAGATCAGGATTTCATGTGATCTGAACTTTCGCAAGAAGCTTTGGACTTGGCGCGCTGGCACAAGCGCAAAACAACTTGCCCAAGAAATCATGCCCCACATCTTAGAACATGTTCACTTGGTGATAGCCAACGAGGAAGACGCTGCCGATGTGCTCGGAATCCACGCCTCGGGAACGGATGTCAACAAAGGCCAGATTGATACGTCGGGGTACGAGCGAGTGGCCAGCGAGATCGTTTCGCGCTTTCCTCAGGTCGCGCAGGTGGCCATCTCATTGCGAGAGAGTTACTCGGCTGACCACAACAACTGGGGAGCTCTGCTGTATGATGCCGCGCAGGGACAATCGTACCTGGCACCGCGGAGTTATTCGGGGACATATCAGCCTTACGAAATCCGCAATATTGTGGACCGAGTTGGCGCAGGGGACTCGTTTGCTGCTGGTCTCTTATTCGCACTCAACTCAACCCAATACTCCTCGCCGCAAATCGCCGTCAACTTCGCAGTCGCTGCCAGCTGCTTGAAGCATTCCATTCGTGGCGATTTCAACTACGTCACCGAAGACGACGTGACTGCACTTATGGAAGGGAACTCGTCGGGACGAGTGCAACGTTAGTGGTTAGTGGTTAGTGGTTAGAGGTTAATGGTTAGAGGGGTTTTGAGCGTCAAACGTGGAACTCGAATGGGCAGAATGGCTAGCAGTCAATCTTTCGGATCCATTAACCACTAACCACAACTGCTCTGGTGGTCAATTGCCTATTTGATTAGTATTCGGCACGCAAAATTGGCCGGCCCAGATCAGTCGTCAGGGAGGACGAACGTGCAAACAATCAAGACGGCGACGGTTGTCGTTTTGTTATTGGCGGTGTTATATGGGGTTTATGTTGTTCTCAACAAACCCTCGTGGCCGCCGAATCATCCATTGTCTTGGAAATCGGATGAAAACGAATGGAATCAAGAGGACTCGGAAGTCGGGCCGGTTCGCATTCAGATCGGCGGAAGTTCCGATGATACACCGGTGGACGATATCACCAACGATGACGGTGTGAATCGGTTTAGGTCGAACGAAAAAAATAGCCAAGGGTTGCCGAAAGTTGAAATCACGACCCACCCGGAAGCGTCACACGGCAAGACTCGCCCCATTCGCGAAAGCATTTCTGACGCAAGGTCCAGTACTCCGGCACAAGTGATTTCACCGCCATCATTTTTGAGCCCGCCCTCGGAGAAGCAGGAAAACCGTGCCAGCGGAGAACTCGATGACTCCGAACTCCGTTCGACTTCGGGCGACGACGCCGAATTGTCCGTTGGAACACAGACCGAATCCAGTTCCAGATCCACTCGTCCTAAGACTGTGGGTCTCG
>JANNPR010000359.1:0-11799 GCA_031400345.1 Planctomycetota bacterium
GAAAGAAAACCCCTATCGAATTGCATGCCTTCGACGATTTCCACGGTGGTTTCGCTGCCGCGGCCTTCTTCGAGCGTAATGACGCCATCTTTTCCGACCTTCATGAAAGCGTCCGACAACACCCGGCCAATCGCTGGATCGTTGTTGCCGGCAATCGTCGCGATCTGTTCGATTTCCTTTTTGTTTTTCTCGTTAATCGGTGTGGCGATTTTGTCGATTGCCTGACAAACGGCCTCGGTAGCCTTGGCGATACCTCGTGATAGCGCCATGGGATCGCACCCGGAGGCAATCATTTTCAGACCTTCTCGAAAGATCGCTTCGGCCAACACAGTGGCCGTGGTAGTGCCGTCACCGGCGACATCATTGGTCTTGCTGGCAGCTTCCTTGACCAACTGCGCACCCAAGTTTTCGAAGGGGTCGCTGAGCTCGATGTCCTCTGCGACCGTCACACCGTCTTTGGTGATTTTGGGTGAGCCCCAACCTTTATCTAGCACCGCGTTACGACCACGCGGACCGAGAGTACTGCGAACGGCCCGAGCCAACTTGGACACGCCCGCCAACAGCGGCTGCCTGGCCTCATCTTCAAAGACGATTTGCTTTGCCACGTGCGGAATCCTCCTGTCTAATCGATGCCTTAAATAGCCATCTCATTTTCTGGTGTCAAAAATCGAAGATGGCCGAACTGAATTTACTTTGGGAACAGATTTACGAGAAAAACCAAAGACGTACCTGGACAATCAAGGCCCACCGCGCGGACCAATTTGGCAGACCGGCCGAGGTTGCGCCGAGAAATGCAATCAATGTGCCAAGGCGCACTTAAGGGTTGTAAAACGTTCCAGAGTAATATTTTTTGGGCGAAGTGAGTCTCTTTTGTCCAAAAAGACTTGAACCGGCATCGGCGCCACATGCCATTTTGGCAGCATTCAACCATCTTCGTTTCACGGAAGTGGGGACTTTGGTATATGAAAATCGTCTCTCTGAGCACAAACCTAGCAGCCGTGGCAGCACTCTTGACCTTTGCCATTACGGTACTGGGTCAACAATCAGCGTCCAACGAGAAAATGTTTCCCAAGTGGCAGGCGATACCCCTTCCTCAGTCTCAAGTAGCGATTGAGCGGGAGGGGCACGAAATCGCCCGTTACCACTTTGGAACAGACCTCAGGCGTCCCTTTCTATTTCCACTTGTCGGACCTAGTGGCCGCAACTTAACACGTATGGGACATCCGCATGATCCGAATGGCCACAGCCATCACAACTCCGTTTGGATTGCCCACCATGACGTGAATGGCATCGATTTCTGGGGAGACAGCGGCAAGGGACGAATTGTCCACCGACGCACAAGCGGCTACTCGGACGGGCTCAGCGAGGCGAGCGTGATCATGATCAACGAGTGGCTGACGGACACCAAAGAGGTGCTTCTCGAAGAAGAGCGAACCATGCGATTTATCGCGCTGCCGAAATCCGAATGGCTCTTGAGCGTGCAGTTAAAACTAACCCCTAAGCGAGGACCAGTTACATTTGGAAAAACACCTTTTGGATTCATGGGAGTACGAATGGCTAAAACCGTCGGTGTTCACGACGGAGGCGGGGTCATACTTAACTCCGAAGGTGGTCGAAACGAGAAAGAGGTCTTTTGGAAGAAAGCGCGATGGGTAGACTATTCGGGGCAGATTGCAGATTCGGTGATAGAAGGGATCACCTTGTTCGATCATCCGGGGAATCCCGGTTTTCCGTGTTACTTCCACGTGCGCGACGACGGATGGATGGGTGCTTCAGCTTCCCAGGAAGCGCCGCTTCAAATCGCGCAAGGCGAATCACTTGTGTTGCGTTACGGTCTCTATGTGCATGCTGGTCCGGCTATGAAAGAACAAATCGAATCGCAGTTTCTGCGTTTTTCCAATGAATCATTTAGGTGACTTACATGTCTTACCTATCGGAACCGATGCCAACGTTGCTGCAGGTCGATCATTGGGATATTCCCGTGAACAGCGCCGAGCCGATTCGCACCATGGTAGCGCCCTCGGCAATTGCAATTTCGAAATCGTCGCTCATTCCCATAGACAATTCACTAAGGTGAACACCTGGAGGGACGATCCGTTGAAGTTCGTCTCGCAATTCGCGAACCCGTCGCAATTCCGAACGCGTTTTCTCGTCGCCGCTGGCTAATCCGGACATGGCCATTAATCCGCAGACGTTGAGCGATGAATAATTTGCAAGTGTAGGCGCGATTTTCAGAAGTTCCGTGGGAAGCATGCCGGTCTTGTTGGAATCGGCCGTAATGTTGGTTTCCAATAGGACATCGGCACGCTGCCCTCGTTCGGCCGCGGCGTCGTTGATGGCAGCCAGTAATCGCTCGCTGTCCCCGGAATGAATCAAGTTGGCACACGCAACAGTTTTGGCAACCTTGTTTCGTTGCAGGTGACCGATTAAGTGCCAGCGAATTGTCCGATGCATCAATGACTCGCTCTTTTGCCATAACTCCTGCGGACGGCTCTCACCTAAGTCGGCGCATCCTGCGTCGACTAGGAATGACGCCAGCTCGGCGTCTACATATTTGGTCACTGCCACCAGCTTGATCGACTTCGGATCTCGTCCTGCCTGGCGAGCCGCATCTTCAATGCGGGTTTGCACGCGAGCAAGATTTTCTCTGATAACGCCAGCGATGTCAGGCATAGAGCACCATGCTGACTTAGGGTTCTGAACTGAATAATTCCAAAAAGGCCCGCCGGTATTCTCCCTCTGACTCAGGAAATAATTGACGAAATCGACTGTCGTCGACGGCTCCCTGTTGAAACCTTCGTTTTTCAAAAACGGGCATCGTTAAACCGGTAATCGCCTCGACTCCCCGGCGAACAATTTCACCCTTCAACGCGTACAGCCGTTCTTCATCCCAATTGGTAAGTAATACAAAAGGTATCCCTTCCGCGACGGCGATCACGTTTGGCAAAGCGTAAGGGCTGAATCCTCGAAACCCCAGCATTCGCGCTGGGGCATACGTCCGGATGTGACCTCGGCTCTGTCCCCCTGAAAACGTGAGCGAGTGTTTAATGGCGTTTACCCCCCAACCTTCTTGGTACAACATCGAGTTGTTTAGCACACTGCGAATAGTCAGCTCTGAATTCTTCTGGATTGGATAGTCTTTCAGGTTCTCATCGCCACCGTCACCATCGACCAATAGCTTCCAGTCGGGGTAACGAAAACGGATCGCTCGACATAAAGCCAAAGCCATCGTGGCGGATTGTATATCCAAGGGCTTATAGTCTTCGCAAACGCGAATTGCTTCCTGAAAACGAACCTCTTTTGAGGGAACGTCAATTACTTCCAAGAACAGCCCCAAACCTAGTTCGTCGAGAAACTGGTGCGCCTGGGTAGCATCCGCCGCCGATCCATCCACTGCCAGAGTAAAGGCTTTGAGGCGTGCTGGGGATTGACCGCGAACTAGAAGTAAGTGGTACAGCACAAGGAAGACCGCACCGCTATCAATTCCCCCAGAAAACAAAACTCCGAGGGGCTCGCTTTCGTCGATTGTATCCAACCACTTCGAGCACTCTTCGGCGAGCGTACCGATATAAGCTTGCCCAATTTGGTCGAGGTCAGCCGGCAAACGGTTTCTGACTGGAGAAAAGAAACGCGTGTAGGTAGGGTTGGGATCGGGGCACCCGAGCAGGGCGATTTCGACTAAGAAATGAGCGGGAACCATTCGCGAATAGGAGGGATGGAATTGGTTGGCCAACCCATCCGATTCCAGCTGTCGCTGCAGTTCTTCTATTCGTTCTGCGACTACTAGACACGGTCCATCCGCTCGCTTCGCCAGGAAGTAACGCATCGGTCGACCAATGGATCGCGCCATCCGGATGATGTGTCCGCGCTTTTGAACAATCGCGAATTGACCGTCGATGTTGCGAATCCGATCTTGGTCGCCCGATGCCACCGCGTCGGCCGCCTCCTCACATGAGATGTTCAAGAGTAGATTCAGCGATGGATCCATGAGATCGACGAGGCGTTCGACAGGAGCGTAGTTTTTCATAATCGGGCGTCCCTACAAAAAGGCGACCTATCAGGGCCAACGGCAGTGGTCTTACTGAAAGGTCAAAGTGGTGTCACTTCCATTGACTATTCTGAGATGCATTCATGTGCGGAGCAATCGGGTCGCAGGCGTCTCAGCGTGACGTGCGCGAAATCCAAGGACTGCCAACGAAGGTTTACCGGGCCTTTATTCCGCCGCATTGCCCCCTCTCCCCCGCAGACAACCGCCGCGAAGTGTTGATAGCAAAGTGGACGTGACGCGGTTGGCTGTCGGGGGAGGGGATGGTACAAGGCAATTTTGGCCAGGGCCATTCGCAGCCTGATTGAAGTGACGCCGCATCTGCGGTAGCGTGCGTGACATGAAGACCCTAATCCGACATGCGATGGTCGTTTTGCCTGACGCTACCATTCGGACGTCGATTCTGATTGAGGATCAACTCATCGTGGCTATCGACGCGGCAGCGCACGCCGCAGCCGATGTGACGATTGACGCGGCCGGTTTGCATCTGATGCCGGGTGTGATTGATGACCAAGTGCATTTCCGTGAGCCAGGACTGACGCACAAGGAAGATCTTGCAAGCGCTTCTCGCGCTTGCGCAAAAGGGGGCGTCACCACATTCCTAGAAATGCCCAATACCCAGCCCCCTACCGTGACCCAAGAACTACTAGAAGCAAAGATCCAATTGGCAGCCTCGAAAAGTCTTGTGAATTTCGGATTTTATATTGGAGCGACGGCTAGCAATATTGAGCAGCTTAAACGCGCGCACCGCACACCCGGAATCAAGATCTTCATGGGATCTAGTACAGGTGATTTACTCGTCGACGACCAAGCTGCGTTGGAGGTTATTTTTGCGGAGACGACGCTACCGATTTGTGCCCACTGCGAAGACGAGACCACGGTACGGGCAAATCGAGCACGACTGTTGGGGACGACCGACGTGGCAGATCATTCACGCTTTCGCGATCATAATGCAGCGATAATCGCGACTCGGCGAGCTATTGACTTGGCCGTTCGGCACAAACACCCGTTTCATGTGTTGCATGTTTCCACTGCTCAGGAAACAGTATTGCTGCGCGATCATCACGGATTAATAACCGCAGAAGCATGCCCTCACCATTTGCTCTTCAGCATCGATGACTACGCTCGCTTAGGAACGTTGGTGCAAATAAACCCGTCACTTAAAACGAGCGACGATAGTAGGCAATTATGGGAAGCCCTGCTCGACGGCCGGATCCAGGTGGTTGCGACGGATCACGCACCGCATACCTTACAAGAAAAGCAACAGCCATTTCCGCGTTCGCCGTCCGGGCTACCCGCCGTGGAGAACTCACTGGCGTTGATGCTGGACCAGGTTCATCGCGGCCGTTGCACCATCGAGCAGGTCGTGAGTTGGATGTGCGATGCGCCGGCGCGAGTTTGGAACATTGTGAATAAAGGCAGAATCGCGGTGGGATATGACGCCGATTTGGTGTTAGTGGATCAGAACAAACCGATGACGATTCGCAATGAAGAACAGCAGACGAAGTGCCGCTGGTCGCCGTGGCACGGAACAACTCTCGTGGGCTGGCCGGTACGCACCTGGGTGATGGGACACCAGGTCTTTCACGACGGACAATACGACGGAAGCCAACTCGGTAGCGAGGCTGTGTACGATCACTCGAGGGGCGGGTACTGGAAGAGTCTAGGGTTGGACAAGCTCGCGTAGCGAGCGCGGGCCCACCGATTGGATTATTGCTCCCACAGATCGTCGAAGGTCCATTTCTTGGGAAGCCGAAATGAACTTGAACGAACTTGAACGAACTTAAAACTTTTACCAGCCCGACGCTTCTCGATCAGGTAAGGCGGTGGGTCTGGCGCGCTCGTGTGAACACATTCAGGGTGCGCAATTTGATATTGGCTACGGTTGATGGCCTCGGCAAACCAGTCACGGCAAAGCCATTTTGAAAGGCGTCGCGCGGCCTCTTCCGGGGGCAGTGAGACGTCTACGATATGCCAACCACTGCACAGCTGATAGTGCGCGGCCCACACCATAGCACTCCAGCACGGCAATACGTTAATTAGCAGCGAGATTCTGTAGAGGGTTCCTGCCTCGTACCAAGTAACTCTGTATCTAGGCTTCTTACCTAGTTTCCCGCTGGTGTTGTGAATTATGTGAAAACGACAACGCAAACGATTCCATCCGAGACTCGAAGCAAATCGCCGTAGATAACGTATGCCAACGCGAGACATCACTGCTTACACGTTTGATATCAACCGACTCAAGCCAAATGGAATTTGCCGGCCTCTGAAGGCTTTGCACTGCTCGAAACGATGGAAGCCCGTATCGTAATGCCGCGCCGTCCCGTTCCGAGCCGTGGTACACCCCTTCCCCCATCCTACTCTTTTCGACCCTTTTGAGGGCCTTGTTCTTCCGACAGATACAACAAACAGCCGCAGCTTTTGCAGAACACCGGCTTGGACATGTAGAGTTCGTTCATGGTTTGAGGGGTTAGCATCTGGAAGCACCCACCGCAGCATTCTCCATCGACGGGCGCCAACGCCTTGTCGCCTCGAACCTTGCTAATCCGCTCGAAGTCACGACGAAAGTCTTCCGGCAAGGTATCTTCCACGCGAATACGCTCGCCATGGATGCGTGACAGCTCCGACTCCAACATTACTTGCTCGTCCTGCACTCGGACGTTGGCGCGGGTCAATTCTTCTTTTGTCTTTTTTAGGTTTGCGTCCGTGGCCGCAACCGTAGCCTTGAGTTCATCGAGTTTCTCGTACGATTCCAGGATTTCATCGGTGAGTACACTGTTGGCTTGTTCGTCTGCGGCGATTTGCTCCTTAAGCGCCTGGTATTCGCGATTGTTAGAAGCCGCATTGAGCTTGATTTTTAGATCCTTCACACGCTCTTCTCGTTGTTTGAGTTGCAACTGCTTATCGTCAGAGGAAACGCGGGCTTTGGTAAACTCCTCTTTCGTGCGAGTCAGTTCGATCTCAAATTTTGTGATATTCGATTCCGACGCGCGCAATTGTTTAGGGCCTGCGTCGAGCCGGTCCTTTAGGTCTGCGAGCTGGCGGTGAATTCGATGCAGTTCTCGCAGCGAGTCCGTGGAAATAGTCATGATCGCGTAGTCTCCGGAGAACAAAAAAAGCCGCTGATCGAGGGATCAGCGGCTTGCGTTTGCACGATAAAAAACAAACTAGCTGGCGACACTCCGCAGGAACCCTTCCAATTGCTTTGCACGCACTGGGTGCTGAAGTTTCTTGACCGCCTTGGCTTCAATTTGACGCACTCGTTCACGTGTGACCTTGAAGATACGGCCAACTTCCTCCAGCGTATAGGTGTAGCCGTCCCCAAGGCCGTACCGTAGGCGGATAATTTCGCGCTCGCGATAGGTAAGGGTTTTGAGCAAACCTTCAATTTTTTCTCGCAGAATTCCATTGTTGGCGTTCCGCACTGGATTGTCCGAGGTGATGTCTTCAATGAACTCGCCAAAGCTACAATCCTCGCCGTCGCCAACGGGTCGATCCAAACTGACCGGATGGCGGCCGATTTCCAACACCCGTTTAACCTCTTCGACATCAATGCCGGCGAGGTTTGCTACTTCGTCTGTGGTGGGTTCTCGTCGAAGTTCTTGGAGTAATTTCTTCTGAATATTCCGCAACTTGGACAGCACGTCAATCATGTGAACCGGAATTCGGATGGTTCGAGCTTGATCGGCGATGGCCCGAGTGATGGCCTGACGAATCCACCAAGTAGCATAGGTCGAGAACTTAAAACCGCGGCGATACTCGTACTTATCGACCGCCCGCATCAGCCCAGTGTTTCCCTCCTGAATTAGATCCAGAAAGCTTAATCCCCGGTTTCGATATTTCTTGGCAATCGATACCACCAGTCGCAAATTTCCGCTAGAAAGCTGTCGTTTCACCTGTTCATATTCGGCAAACTGGCCGCGAACGACTTCGCACCGGTCTCGCAAACTACGTGGGCTTTCCTGCGTTAGCATCATCAGGTCACGCAGTTCACGTCGGAGGTTCGCACATTCATCGATTCGGCCGGGCTCGTTGCGAATTTCGTCCAATCGCTTGCGGAGGATCGCCATGCGATTAGCAAACTGCTCCAACTGCCGCATATGCGGCTGAACTCGACGTGTCCGCAAGCTGAGTTCTTCGACCAATTGAAGGCATTTACGTCGGCGACGCAAAAATGTCTTGCGAGCCGCCAGGCGTTCGTCGCTGGAGATCGACTTGCGGATCAGTTTGGCAAAATCTTGCTCATTCCGCTGTAGCAAATGCTCTAGTGTCCGCAAATTGTGAGGCATGCGGGCCAGGATTTGTTCCTTCGTCAACCGCTCGGTAAGCGAAACCTTGATCGTTCGATCGAAGGGAAGCTCACCGCGGTACACCTTGGTAAGAATGTCGACTGTGTTCCGCATGGCGAAATGGCAACTTAGCAAACTGCGCCGAAAACGCTTACGAGTGACTTCGATCTTTTTGGCTAGGGAAATTTCCTCTTCCCGCGACAGCAATGGGATGACTGCCATCTGGCTGAGGTACATGCGGATGGGGTCGTCGCTGAGTTTAGGCAGATCTTCAGTCGTAATCGGCCTGACAATGACTTCCGGCGCCGATGCTGTTTTTTTTTCTGGTTTTTTTGGTAAGCGGATGGGGATGGTATCGACAATATCGATACCGCGCTCTTCTAGTAACACCAGCAGGTTGTCGACCTTTTCAGGATTGACATCTTCATCTGGCAGATATGCGTTGATGTCGTCGTAGGTGAGAAATCCTTGGGCCTTGCCCTTTGCTACCAGTTCCTGCAATTCCATTTCGAAGTCGTTCACGTGTGAACTCCCTGCGCTTTCTTGCGCTATTCTGGGCTTGTCAACATCACCAACGAGACCTTTCCTGCGGGATGAGATCTGTTAGTGGGCATGGCACCTACCCGTCCGTGGGCGTGGATACACCATGCCGAGCTCGCGCTTGAGCGAGCAATTGCAAAAACACTTCCTGTTCCTCCTCCTTACCAAACTTATTGGCCTCTAGCGCCGTCTGTTTTTCGCGTCGGACGCCATCGGCCTTGGTTAGATGAAAGTCCTGCACCAGTCGGGCCAGGCGAGCCACGGCGGGTTCGCTCGTGTGGGTCTCTTTAGCACTGGCTTGCTCCTCGATTCGGACAAACAAATTCTGCAACACTGGGTCCTCGATATCGCTCAACACTCGGCCAAAATCGGGAGTCTCGCCGTCGGCTGCCAAGCGATCGAAGATTTCATAAATAGTTCGAGAGGCCGCATGTGCGAATCCGGCTGGCGCGATCTCCGCCGAAACGACTTGTATGTATTCGCCATGCAGCGCTAGAATTTCTAGGACTTCTACTTCACGCGTGGGAAGGTCGGTAAGCTTCAAACGCCGTTCGGTGACCAATGGCACCTCCCGGGTGGAGTCCTTTTTGTTTTGATCGCGCCGGATCGCATTTAGGCGCGTACGGATATCTGATTCTGGTGCTAGGAAGTGGCGGGCTAGCCTTGTCAACATCTGCTGTTCGCGCAAACGAGCAGCTGAATCCGTGGAGTCGTAATTGACTTTCGCGAGCGTCGCCAACATTTGCTCCAAGGCTCGGTTGGCTGCGTGCGTGTCGCGGGACAAGTCGATTCCTTGGGTGACGACTTGCAGCTTGTGTTCCAATGCGTCGACAGCTTGAGCCATCATCGTTTGGAACGGTTCGCCGCCACGTTCCAGTAAAAACTCGCAAGGGTCGAATTCTTCAGGCAACGACAGAATACGCAAATCGATTTGCTCTGCCACGAACAGATCGAGCACTTGGTTGGTGCGAGTTTGACCGGCCGCATCGCCGTCCAATATCAACACCACCTGGTCGGCAAACCGTCGTAGCAAACGAATATGGCGTTGATTTAGGGCCGTTCCGCACACGGCGACTACATTATTTACGCCGAACTGATGGCACATGATGACGTCGGTATAGCCTTCAACGACTGCCACTGTTCGTGAAGCCGCTGCACCCGACCCCAAATGCTGCCGGGCAATATTCAGCCCATAAAGCGTGTCGCTTTTGGAATACAGTCGCGTCTCTTTGGAATTGTTGTATTTATCATGGCGCGCCTCGGTACCTTCCTTCACCAATTCCGGTAAGACGCGGCCCCCAAAACCGATGGGTCGATCTTGGACGTCACGAATGGGAAACATCACACGGCCGCGAAAGCGGTCGTAGTACTTTCCACTCTCACTCTTCCCAAGCAAACCTACGGCATCCAGTACGGCTATCGAGTAGGGAGTTCCGCTCGCCCGATCCGTCAACCAGCTCCATTGGTCCGGAGAATATCCGATCCGAAAATTTTCGATGCTGGGTTGGCTGATACCACGTTCTTCCAAGTAGCGTCGGGCGACATCCGCCTGAGGCGAACGAAGCAAAAACTCGTGATACTGGGTTTCAGCCCAGGCCGCAGCTTGACGCAACGTATTTTTATCGTCGGCACTACCCGCCACGGTCTTGGCGGCAGAGCGATCCGTAGGCAAGGGCACGCCCACCTTCTCCGCCAGCAGCACTAGCGCTTCGCGAAAGTCAAGATTCTCTTGTTTCATCACGAAGCTGAACACGTCGCCGCCGATGTCGCACACCCAACATTTCCAGGTTTGCCTCGTCGGATTGATTTGCAGGCTCGGCCGGCTGTCGTTGTGCCAAGGACAAAGAGTGACAAAGTCGCGCCCCTGGCGGCGAAGCGGATGGTAACCGCCGATCACGTCGACAATGTCGACGGCTTCGCGGATCCGTTCCTTGGCGTCTTGAAAATCTCCGTAAGACACCGGCGACTCCTGGGGCAAATTGCGGGCAAGCTATTTAGCGGGAAGCTTTAAGCGGGCCACGTCTGGAGTGATTACTTCCGTGCAAAAGACTCCTGTTTTGCCGCCGGTTTTGTAGAACCGACAGTGTGCGTTCCATGCACGGCTCGGCATTATAGCGATCCATGCAAGATGGGTCAACGTTGCGCGAACGCGTTCGAGTATGCGCGAATTCAAGAGATTTCGTAGGGTGGGACAAGATCGCGCAGCGAGCGCCGGCCCACCAATTGAACGCCCCGAAGCTCAAATGAAACGACGTGCATCGGAGTAAAAATAACCACGAAAGACACGAAGCATACGAAGTGGGTCATCCGGGGCAACTCCACGTATGCTAATGGGTGTTAGATACGTGTCCCGCCCTGACCCGCGCAGTTTTGGCACTTCAAGAACAAAATTCTTGCTGACGAATTAACTCGTTTTTGCTCCATACATATGTGGCCTTATTCGCCCACATAAACGAGGGTTGCTCAGATCGTGATTCTCAGCATCGCCACGAGCAACGGAACAAAATTTGGATAAGTACAGCCGATCTTGACATCCCAAAATTGCGCACGGCAGGCCGGGACCAAGATCGCGAAGCGAGCGCCAACCCACCTGTGAACCAGAATTTAACGGGTCGGATCGGTGGTGTTCGATTGGCCCACGTCCTTCGAAAGCTCGTTTCCTCGCATTTCAGGGAGGTGCCACCCAGGTTGAACTGTGTTTGCGGCCATAGAAATTCGCGTCGTTGGCAAGTATTCTAGGGACCTGACCTGCGATTGACTGCCCTTGAATTGACCGCAAAAACTCCCACCGAATTGTTGCTTTGCCGGATAAGGAGCCATTCATGATTACCCAGTATCGATATCTATCTGTTGTCGCCGTGACGCTAGCATTCGTCGGCCAAGTTTACGCCGACTCAATTTTTCCCGATAAGAACCTTGAGGCTT
>JANNPR010000364.1:0-1608 GCA_031400345.1 Planctomycetota bacterium
CCCGCCTCGAAACTGGCGCTCCTCCGCCGTGTCACGATAGACTTGATTGGACTGCCTCCTACCCCACAGGAAGTCGCTGCGTTTCTCAAAGATAAATCTCCGAACGCTTACGAGAAGGTTGTGGATAGGCTCATCGCGTCGCCTACTTACGGGGAACGGCAGGCGCGGTTCTGGCTCGACGTGGTACGCTACGGAGAGAGTCACGGTTACGAGCAGAATCATATTCGCCCGAATGCGTGGCCTTATCGCGACTATGTGATTCGATCCTTAAATTCGGACAAACCGTACGGTCAATTTGTGCAAGAACAAGTTGCCGGCGACGTCCTTTTCCCGTCGACCATCGATGGCATCGAAGCACTCGGATTCATTGCTGCCGGCCCATGGGATTTTATAGGTCATGCCGAGGTTCCGGAAACCAAGATCGACGGCAAGATTGCTCGCCATCTCGACCGCGACGATATGGTTTCGAACACCATGAACACATTCTGCAGTTTGACGGTGCATTGTGCTCAATGTCACAACCACAAGTTCGATCCTATCTTGCAGGACGATTATTACTCGTTACAAGCCGTGTTTGCGGCCCTGGACCGTGCAGATAAGGAATATGACTTAAATCCCGAGCTTCGAGAGCAACGGACCACTTGGAAATTGCAAATGCGCGACCTGGCGGTTCGGCAAAAAAAGCTTGACGAAGTTGTCGTGCGCCAAACCGGTCTCGAACTAGCCGATTTGGATCGACAAATCGCAGCTGCCAAGAACCCAACCCCCGCCCCACCAGAGCATGGCTACCACAGTGCCATCGAGCAGGCGGCCGACAGGCCAAAGTGGGTGCAGCTGGACCTCGGCAAAACGGTGACAATTTGCCGAGTCGAGTTCGTAGGATGTTCTGATGACTTTAATGGCATCGGTGCCGGTTTTGGCTTTCCGCCGCGATACAAAATCGAAGTGGCTGAAGATGCCAGCTTTCAGACCAAGGCTACGACCATCGTCGATCGCACCGTTGCGGACCATCCTAATCCGGGAATATCGGTGCAGTCCCCCACCATAACGACCACAACAGCCCAATATGTCCGCTTTACCGCCACGAAATTAGCCCCTCGAAAAGACGACTTCATCTTTGCGTTGGCCGAACTAAAGTTGTTTGACAGCGAACAGCGGAACGTAGCGAGGGATGCGGTTGTGTCCTCGCTCGATTCAATCGAGGCACCGATCCGCTGGGGACGAAAGAATTTGGTCGACGGAATTCATCCGCAGAGCTCCTTATCTTCCGAGGAGTTGGACCGACTAAAAGCTCGCCGCGACCAGCTGTGGCTGACAAAGGTCGACGAAGCCACTCGCACCGAGTGGCTGGAAGTTGCCCGGCAGACCGCAGCGGTGAAAGAGGCATTAGCCGGCCTTGAATCGCCCCGATTGGTCTACGCGGGGACGGTGTATTCGGGGACCGGTGCGTTTTCTGGAACTGGCCCGATGGGAGCAAAGCCGCGCCCGATTCATGTCTTGGCCCGTGGCGACGTACAAAAACCATTGCGACCGGCAGTGCCTGGAGCTTTGCAATGCGTCACAGAACTTCCTTCGCGATTTGAGGGATTGGAAGAGCGGCCAGAGGGA
>JANNPR010000366.1:0-1974 GCA_031400345.1 Planctomycetota bacterium
CTGAGCAAACGTCTGTCCCACGAGGTGTGGCCTGCTACAACTTCAAAACGCCATCGTCTCGACCAACTTCAGCAAATGTTCTGAAATCGTATTATGGGAGGAAACTGTTGTCTCGAACGGGACAAGCACTGGCTTACCCCCCGCGATCCCAGCCATCGCCCCCGACTTTCCTTCCAGAATCGCTCGCACGGCAAGATCTCCGACCAGGGTTGCCAAGATCCGATCCTCCGGGGTGGGCGAACCGCCACGCTGCACGTGGCCTAGCACCACGTAACGAGTTGGAAATGGACAGCCTGCCTTTTGCAAATTCGCGTGTAGTGTCGCTGCGCCACCCGTTTCCTCACCCTCCGCCACAATCATCATCACCGATGTTTTTCCGCGCGCCTTAAGTACACCCAGGTATTGAACGATGTCGTGGATGTCTGTTGGAGTCTCCGGAATGCAGACGATTTCTGCGGCAGAGGCGAGCGCCGTTTGAACAGCGATATGACCACTGTGTCTTCCCATGACTTCGATCAAAAACATTCGTTCATGACTCTCGGCCGTATCTCGAAGTTTGTCGACTGCTTCGACTGCGGTCTGTACTGCCGTCGAAAAGCCGATCGTGGAGTCCGTTCCCACCAGATCGTTGTCGATCGTGCCCGGGCAACCGATGATGCGTCCGGACCAATGCCGGGCAAGTGCCATAGCTCCGCGAAACGTACCGTCGCCGCCGATGGGAACCAAGGCGTCGATGCCTCGTCTGAGCAGAATCGACGCGGCCTTTTCTACTCCGGCTTCGGAGCAAAACTCGTCGCAGCGGCTGCTACGCAAGAACGCACCGCCAACCCGCGACCAGCCCGATACGGACCGTAGCGACATCGTTGGCTCGCCCGTCTCATTGACGTAGAAGTCCTCTTCCAGAATCCCTTGATAACCGTGTCGAATACCGACTACCTCGTTCCCGGTTGCCAGCGCGGTCCTCACTACAGCCCGGACGCATGCGTTCATCCCGGGCCCGTCGCCGCCGCTGCAAAAGACGCCAATTCGGATCATCGGCTACTCCTGGGCGCTCGAAGTTAGGTGAGAACAACGAACTTACTCGGTCGCCAGAAACTTCACACACACTGGGGCGGGCACGTCGATAACAATTCCGGTCGCTTTCAACTTGCCTGTTTGCGGGTCGATACGAAACTCCACGATCGAATCGCTTCCTTGATTGGCGGCGAATAAGAAGGTGCCCGTCAGATCGATTCCGAAGTTACGCGGAGTTTTGCCTTGAGTGGATTCATGTCCCACCGAAGTTAGCTTGCCAGTGTTCTCGTCCACAGCGAAAATAGCGATCGAATTATGACCTCGATTCGAACCATAAACAAAGCGGCCCGATGGGTGCACTTGCACTTCCGCGGTTGAGTATCCTTCTTTGTACGGTTCCGGCAACGTAGTTTGAGTTTGTATCTCGGTGAGTTTTCCTGCATCGGCATCGTACGCAAAGGCTGTAATGGTGCAGTTCAACTCGTTGATAACGTAGGCGTATTTGCCCGACGGATGGAAGGCGAAGTGGCGCGGCCCCGAACCGGGCGGTACCGCTCCAAAAGCGGGTTCGTTAGGCGAAAGTTTTCCCGCGGCGGGATCAAGACGGTAAATCATGACCTTATCGAGTCCCAAGTCTGCGGCGCAGGCGAAGCGGTTCTTGGGGTCGACATTTATCGAGTGAGCGTGCGGGGCATTTTGCCGCTTGACATCGGCACCCGACCCTTTGTGCTGAATGGCGGACGCCGCTTTCTCCAGCCTACCTCCCTCGATGATCGGCAAAGACGCAATGCTGCCTCCGCCATAATTGGCCACCAGTACCACCTTGCCGGATCGATCTACAACCACATGACAGGGGCCGGCGCCTTCAGAAGATTGATCGTTAATCATCGTCAAGGCGCCCGTTTTGCGATCGACCGTAAACGCCGCAACGGCTCCGGTTTTTCCTCGATAGTCTTCGGT